>JAZSCC010000193.1:0-7672 GCA_045602685.1 Acutalibacteraceae bacterium
GGTATTAGTGTTGCTGAGGTTGGCTGGGGTGCCGTCATCGGCACGGCCGTCCTTGCAGGAATTGTTTCCATATTGACCAGCGTTGCAGGTCTGCCGGAAGTAAAAGAGTAATTATAAAGTCATTACTTTTGTCATTACAAATGAAATGCCCTCTGTATTGGAAAATTCCTTTACAGAGGGCTTTCTCTTGTTTATGGTGAAATAGATGGTGAAATAAAATAAAATTATTAAATATTTGCTAAAATTTTAGAAAATAATAAAAGTCCGTCAAACCCTTTGTTTATAAGGAATTAACAGACTTTACTTGGTGGAGATAAGCGGGATCGAACCGCTGACCTCTTGAATGCCATTCAAGCGCTCTCCCAGCTGAGCTATACCCCCAAGCGACGTTTAGTATGATAACATATATATTTTAAAAATGCAAGACTTTTTTAAAATTTTTACAAAATTATAAGGTTTTACGTTTATGCTTTGGTTTTTTATGTTGCAAAGTACGGCTTTTTAGGGTAGAATATTGGTATATTTTATTCAAAGGATGTAAATTATGATAATTTCCGATAATTTCCCATATAATTATGAATTTTTCAAAATATTTGAAAATATTACTAAAATACCTCACGGTTCGGGTAACACCTTAGAATTGGCTCATTATTGTATGAAATTCGCCGAAAGTTGTGGCTGTGAGGCGGTTATGGATTCTGTAGGTAATGTTATAATTACACGTCCTGCCGGCACAGGTTACGAAAACCCGGAGCCTGTTATTATTCAGGGCCATCTTGATATGGTTTGCGAAAAAACGCCGGATGGTAATCACGATTTTACTCGTGACCCATTAAAGCTTTTCTTTGACGGCAAGTATATTTTTGCACAAGACACTACATTAGGCGGGGATGACGGAATTGCGATTGCCTACGGTTTGGCTTTAATAAAGGATAAAGATTTACAACTGCCGCCGCTTGAAATTTTACTGACTGTTGATGAGGAAATAGGATTGAATGGTGCAGTCGGTCTTGACGGCAGTCTGCTTTCGGGTAAAAATCTCGTAAATCTGGATTCAGAGGAAGAGGGAACGCTTCTTTGCGGCTGCGCCGGAGGAGTTACAGCCAATGTTTCCGCCTGTTTTAACACCGAAAAACACAAAGGAACGATTATAACGGTAAATGTTTCGGGTTTAGCCGGCGGCCATTCGGGTGTTGAGATTCACAAACGCCGTTTGAATGCAGCAAAGGTTATGGCTAAGCTTTTAAGTGAATCAGCGGTTGAACATCACCTTGTATCTTTCAGTAGCGGTACTAAGTTTAATGCTATACCCAGAAATTGCGAGGCTAAGGTGCTTATTGATGAAGCTGAGACAGAGGCTTTTAAGGATAACGTGAACAGCGTTGCTAAAGATATAGAAATCTTATGTTCGGATGATAAACTGAATATTAACTTTAAAACCGAAATCGGTGTTGTGAATGCTCTGTCGGTTGAGGATTCAGAAAGAATTGTCAATTATTTAAATCAGGTTAAGGACGGGGTTATAACAGAGGGTGCAACCGGTGTTGTAACTTCGTTGAATACCGGCGTGACTGATTATTCCGATGGAAAATTCAATTGTGAAACATTAATCAGAAGTATGGATAACTCTGAATTGGGGGATGTAGCTGACGGTGTTTTGGCTACTGCATCAAGGTTCAAATTTGAGTTTAAAACATCGGACGGTTATCCTGCGTGGGAGTATAATGAGATTTCGCCGCTTCGTGAAAAAATGATTGAAGTTTATGAGGAAATGTACGGTCAAAAACCACAGGTGACAACTATCCACGCAGGGTTGGAATGTGGTTTGATTTCGGAAAAAATTCCCGGAATGGATGCGGTTTCTTTTGGCCCTAACATTATAGATGTTCACACCGTTAATGAAAAATTAGATGCCGAAAGTTGTGTCAGAACTTGGGAATATCTTGTTAAACTGCTTAAGCGTCTTAAATGAAATCAATAAATATTAACTGTTAAATATATTCTGCTTCATTACGGCATTGCAATTTGTACTAAAAGCGGTGCCGTAAATTGTGAAAATTACTGATTATTTTAAAATCGGTAAAATAAACTTGACAGAAAAAGTTTTTTGAGTTAAAATTAATGAAAATGGTTAATTGTATGCATTTTGCGTATTTTACGTGCAAGGAAGATGTAATTGGTTACTCCCAAAAACAGTAAAAACAGCGTTAATCCGGTTGATAAGGATTTGAAATCGGTTGTTACTATTTTGAGCGAATATGCTCCGCTTGTCAAGTCGAGAGCTTTGAAGTACCTCAACAATTACTGTGAGCTTGATGATTTAATTCAAGAGGGGAATATTGGGTTACTTACCGCTGCATCTAAGTATATCAGCGGACTTTCGAGCTTTACTACTTTTGCACAAAGATGTATTGATGCGTCAATAATTGATTATTTGCGCCGTCTTAATAAGCTTTCTCAAATCCCCAAAGATTTACTTGTTGACATTGGTGATGTTCAGGTTGTGGATTTTTCGGCTGACCCTGAGCAGACACTGACCGTAAAGGATGAGTATTTGAAGGTCGTTGAGCGCGCACGTTTGGTTCTTTCTAAAGGTGAATTTGCCGTTTTTTCTTATATACTGCGAGGTTTCTCTTCTAAGGAAATTGCGCTTCGGTTGGAAACCGGTTTAAAATCGGTTAACAATACCGTTGGCCGTATACGTGCAAAACTTAAATAGATTATATGCCCTTAGTAGCTTAAAGTAGCAAGAGCGTTGTATTCCAAAGATGTCGGTGCGATTCCGTCCGGGGCTAAAATACTCATATTGAGAGAGGTAAAAAACATGTTCGAAGACAAGACCCTAAAGTGCAAAGATTGCGGAGAAGAGTTCGTATTCACTGCAGGCGAGCAAGAGTTCTATGAATCCAAAGGATTCGTAAATGAGCCCCAGCGCTGCAAGAAGTGCCGTGACGCCCGCAAAAATGCAGGCAGAGCTCCGAAAGAGATGCACGAGGCCGTTTGTGCTTCTTGCGGAAAGCCCGCAATGGTTCCGTTCGTACCCCGTGACGACCGTCCTGTATATTGCAGCGAGTGCTTTGCCAAAATGAAGGAAGAGCAGGCATAATTAAATTTTCGCTTTTCTTCGGCCGTTTCAGTTTTCTGAAGCGGTCTTTTCATTTGTTTTCTTGTATATTTTGTTGTTATCTTACAGTTTTTTAATAATTTATTCATATATTCAACTACAGATGATTTAAAATAGAATTATGGTCTAAAACTTAATTGTGGGGGTGTTGTTATGTCTGAAAGAAAAGTGCTTATTGTCGATGATGACAGTAATATTTGTGAATTACTCCGTCTTTATCTTGAAAAGGATGGTTTTACAACCGTTATAGCGAACGACGGTGAGGCTGCCATAGTAAAGTTTAATTTGGAAGAACCGGACCTGATTCTTCTTGATGTTATGATGCCGAAGTTAGATGGCTGGCAGGTTTGCAGAACCATACGTAAATCATCCTCAGTACCTATTATTATGTTGACCGCTAAGGGTGAAATCTTTGATAAAATTTTAGGACTTGATTTAGGTGCAGATGACTATGTCACCAAGCCGTTTGATTCGAAAGAGGTTGTGGCCAGAGTCAAGGCAGTTTTAAGACGTACTGCCTGTAATGATGAGAATACTGAAAAAATCGTTAAATACGATAAGTTGATTGTTAACCTTACGAACTATGAGCTTATTGTTGACGGGAAGTCGGTTGACACTCCGCCAAAAGAATTGGAACTTATATATCATTTGGCCAGCAATCCGAATCGGGTATATTCGCGCGACCAGCTACTTGATGAGGTGTGGGGATTTGAATACTACGGTGATTCACGAACCGTTGACGTTCACGTCAAAAGACTTCGTGAAAAGCTTGAGGGTATTTCTGAACGATGGTCGATTAAGACCGTGTGGAGTGTCGGCTATAAGTTCGAATTGAAGCAGGATTGATTTTATGAGAAACCGACTGTTTCGTAAGTTGTTTTTAACTACTGCTATTGCATTGGTTATCAGCATAGTTTTGATATTGGTGTTATTAAGTGTTTCAGTAAACAGTTATTTTATTAATGATAAAAAACAGCTTTTAACCGATAACTGTAAAACGGTTGCGGCGGCACTGTCTATCCGCACCGACAGTAATATTAATTTTCAAGCCGGACTCAATGCTATGATAGGTGTTGTGTCTAATGCTGTTTTGGGCGAAACCTACGTTTGCGATTATGAGGGTAATGTTTTTTCTTGCAGTTGTGATGAGTGGATTGTTGAGAAGAACTGTGTGCACTCTATGAGTGTAATTCCCGAAAGAATTCGTACAAAGGCGGAGAGCGGTAGTTTTTTTGAAGTGGGACGTTTAGACGGACGTTTTGTAAAGACATATTATACTGCTGTTACACCCTTTCGTACGGGTGATGGTACGGTTGCAGGTTATGTATTGATTTCTTCGCCGGCATACCTATTGCAAAACGTATGGTCCGAACTTAGCGATATATTTATTTTATGCACAGCACTACCGCTAACAGTCTTGTTTATTTTCCTTTATTTTATGACAAAGAAAATAACTCATCCGGTTAATTTGATGTCAGCTGCGGCAGTTAAAATGTCAAAAGGTGACTTTTCCGAGCGGATTCCGGTAAGCGGTGATGATGAAATTGCTGAACTTTCTAAAGCATTTAATACGATGTCAAATTCTTTAACTCAGCTTGAAAGTATGCGACGCAGTTTTATTGCTAACGTTTCACACGAGCTGAGGACACCGATGACCACTATCGGAGGCTTTATTGACGGAATTCTGGACGGTACCATACCGCCCGATAAGCAGGAACAGTATCTTTCTATTGTGTCAACCGAAACAAAGAGACTTTCGCGTATTGTTCAATCTATGCTCAATCTTGCACGTCTGGAGTCGGGAGAGCAGAAGGTTAATTTGAAAAAATTTGGTTTAAATGAGCTGGCGGTCGATGTATTGCTTTCTCAGGAGCAGAGAATTGAAGCCAAGAATATTAATATTGACGGTTTAAACGAAGGTGTCGATATCAAGGTTGTAGCTGACCGAGATTTGATATATCAAGCTGTTTATAACCTTGTTGATAATGCTATAAAATTTACCCCTCAAAACGGCGGTGTGATGATTAATATATCTAGTGACGCCAAAACAGCCAAGATTGCCGTAAGAAACGACGGCAAGGGTATTCCGCCGTCTGAAATGCAGTATATCTTCGACCGTTTTTATAAATCTGATAAATCCCGTTCGGTCAATAAAGAGGGAACCGGATTAGGTCTTTATATTACAAAAACAATCGTTGATATTCATAAGGGCAATATCACGGTGAGCAGTGTACCTGACCAATATACCGAATTTACAATAATATTACCGCTAACGCAGTGAAAGGAATACATCTAATGGATTTTGACAGTAATAACAATAATACGTTTAATCAGAATACGGAGGTTGAGTCGGCAGAGATTACTGATAATCAAAGGCAACCCGAATCTCAACCGGAAATTGAGTCCTGGCAGGAATCACAATCAAATGGCACAACCGTTACCTTTGATACCGTTACAAAGCCGGTAGAGCAGGCTTCAAATAATACCGGAATCAAGGTGTTTTTCTCCTTGATTGCTGTTGTCGTGGCGCTTATTATTGCTGTATCCGCCGGTTACGTCTTTGGTGTTAAACAAGAAACAAACGAAGGATATAAAACACATGGAACCACCTCGACATCAGGTAAAAATGAGGCTGATTATGAGTATAATAAAACAGTAGTGTATAATAACGTTAATCCCTCGGTTGTCGGTATTTCGGTTTATACCGATAATACATTAATGGGATATGCCAGCGGCGTTGTTTATACCGAGGACGGTTATATTGTTACTAATGACCATATTTATGCTGATGTGGCGTCGCCGGAATTTTTAGTAACATTATATGATGGCTCGGTTTTACCTGCAAAGTTTATTGCAGGCGATACAAGAAGCGATTTGGCAGTGCTTAAAATTGAGGCATCAGGCTTAAAGAAGGCCACTTTTGGTAATTATAGTGAGGTTGTAGCCGGGGAAGAGGTAATTAGCATAGGTTATCCTACAGGCGTATCATCCAGTTCGGTGTTAACTTCGGGTACGGTTTCTTCACCTGCAGTCAGATTTTCCGGTTCATCAAACTATTCAACAAAAATGATACAGACTGATGCTCCCATAAATCCCGGTAACTCGGGCGGTGCGTTGGTAAATATGTATTCTCAGGTTATCGGTATTCCGTCTGTAAAGCTTGCCGGCACTACCTATGATAATGTCGGCTATGCCATCCCGTCGGATAGCGTCGTAAAAATAGCGGATTCGTTGATAAAATACGGTTATGTTAACGGCCGAGGCCGTTTGGGTATTACCTATCAGGCTATTGACACAGTAACCGGTACTATTGAGGGAACTCCAACCGGTTTAAAAATCAATGAAATTAGCGACGATAGTGATTTGTTCGGCAAAGGTGTCGGTAAAGGTGATATTATAACACATATAAATGATGTAAAAATCACCAATAGTAATATTGCTCTTGACATAATAGAGAGTGTTGAACCCGGTGTAACTATGTCGTTTACGGTTTATCATCTAAACAGTAAGAAAAGCGAAACCGTTTATGCATGTCTTTTGTCTGATAAGGGAAATTCGAGTTATATCAATAAGGTTACCGATGAAAATTCGGATAATCCGTTTGGAAACGGTGATTTTGACGATTTCTTTTCTGACCATTAAGATAAAAAACTCAGGTGTGTTTTATAGCACACCTGAGTTTCTTCATTTCGTTATATTAAATTATTCCACGTAACCGTCAGGGTTACCGCTTTGCCAACGCCAAGTGTCAGTACACATATCCTCGATTGTGCGCTTTGCTTCCCAGCCTAAAAGATTCTTTGCCTTGTCGGCGTTTGCATAAACTTCGTCAGGGTCACCGGGACGGCGGGGGTCAATAACAAACGGAATTTCAATTCCCGAAGCTTTTTGGAAGGCGTCTTTTAATTGTAAAACACTGCATCCGTTGCCGGTGCCGAGGTTAATAGCCTCACAACCGGTATTTTTTAATGCCCAATTAACAGCCTTAACGTGACCATCAGCCAAATCGGTTACATGTATGTAGTCACGCACACCTGTACCGTCAACTGTTTTATAATCGTTGCCGAAAACATGAAGTTTCTCTAATTTGCCGACGGCAACCTGTGAAATATATGGCATAAGATTGTTGGGGATACCCTTTGGGTCTTCACCAATAGTACCGCTTTCGTGGGCACCAATGGGGTTAAAGTATCGAAGTAAAGCAATACTCCAACTGTTGTCTGAAATATAAAGGTCGCGGAGCATTTCTTCAATAAACAATTTGGTTCTGCCGTAAGGATTGATTGCTCCTAAGGGCATTGTTTCAACCAACGGCATTGTTTTTGCAACGCCGTAAACGGTAGCAGAAGAGGAGAAAACGATTTTCTTTACACCGAATTCTTCCATAACGTCGCACAGAACAAGGGTTGAGTCAATGTTGTTTTTATAGTATTCCATTGGAATCTTAACCGACTCGCCGACGGCTTTGAGTCCTGCAAAATGAATAACAGCTTCAATTTGGTTTTCTCTGAAAATAGTGCGAAGTGCCTCATGGTCGCGAACGTCGGC
>JAZSCC010000194.1:0-2300 GCA_045602685.1 Acutalibacteraceae bacterium
GTCTTTGCATTTTCGCCAACTACGCAGTCGTCAGCAGCAAAAACTACCTCTTTGCCCAAATGCTCGCTCAAACGGACAGCAACGGGAGCCAAACTTAATTCGGGTTTGGGTTCACCCTTCGGCTTGCCAAGGTGAGAGCAAAGAATAACTTTACCGCCGTCGGCAATAAGCTTTTTAATAGTGGGAAGAGCAGCTACGATACGGTTTTCATCAGTGATGACGCCATTTTTCAAAGGCACGTTGAAGTCACAACGGACAAGTACGCGTTTGCCTTTAACATTAATGTCGTCTACGGTTTTTTTGTTTAATACAGACATTATTAACATCCTTTCAGATTGATAAAATTTCAACAATGTTATTTTACTTTATTTTAATAGAATTTTCAAGGTATTATTTGAATAAATTAGCAAAAAAATTAACAGGTTATTTATTTAGAATGACTAAATAGATAAATGGACTAATTATTCTTCAACATAATACTCATCACATTGCCAACGGATGGGATTTTCTTCAATATATTTTGAACGAACGTCATAGTCATATTGATTTCGAATGATATGCTCAAAAAAAGACTTTTGCCATATCTGTTTACCGATACTTTTGGTGATAGCACCTTTAAATTGTTTTACCATTCGATTGACCGTAGGGGCGAACTGCGTTCGCCCGTCTTTGGTACCTGTAATAACTAACATAATATGAAGGTGGTTTGGCATCACAACGAATGAGTGCAATGAAACGTTAGGGTAAGTATTATTCCAAACCTCAAGCTCTTGCATAACGGTTTTACCTGTTTTAGACAACGGTAGCTTTTGCGGGCGAACACAGTTCGCCCCTACGGCAGACCAGTAGAATTCAGTTAAATCAATGTTGCCGTCCCAGAATATGTTTTGTCTATCTTTAGTGCAAATTGTTATAAAATACGCACCCGGGGTGCTGTAATCGTAATCTTTTAATCGGGTGGGTTTACGTGTTGGTAGTTTTTCCATAAAATTTGTGTTGTCACTCATCCCACTTATAATTATGAAGTTGGCCTTTGTTTTGCAATTCGGGGTAGTTCCATTGTCTTAAAACCTCGTAAACTCCGACACACACCGTATTGGATAAATTGAGGCTTCGTGCCTCATCAATCATTGGCAATCTTACACATTCTTCCTTATGCTGTAACAATAATTCTTCTGGTAAACCTTTGGTTTCCTTGCCGAAGAAAAGATAGCAGTTGTCGGGGTATTCTACATCTGAGTGTGCCTTTAATCCTTTGGTTGTAAAGTAGAAGCAGGCACCGTCATTTTTAGAGTAAAAATCCTCCAAATTATCGTAGTAGGTAATGTCCAAAAGATACCAATAATCCAAACCCGCACGTTTTAATTTCTTATCATCAATGGTAAAACCCATTGGTATGATAATGTGCAATCTTGCACCGGTTGCGGCACAGGTGCGTGCGATGTTGCCGGCGTTTTGCGGAATTTCCGGCTCAACCAAAACAATGTTAAGAGTTTTAAAAATAAACCCACTCCAAGCATTTAATTTCTTGACAAAAGTGTCAAAAGACTATATCATTAAAATAGTATAGCACTAAATATGTATTTTGGCAAATGCTTTTTATTAATGTTTTAACGGGTGATTATTTTGAGTAAAATGAAAAATTTAAATATCAGAAAATATGCCGAAATTGCCGTAAAGGGTAGTAATCGGGGTGCGGTTGATACGGTAATCAAAATACTGAAAACAGTATATTGTCTGGCGGCGGTTGCGGCAATTCTAACCTGTCTTACAATGATTATAGGTAATATCTTTTTGATGATTGAGTATAAAGGCGGTGCAAACGCTACCGAAGTAGCTAAGTTTAACGAAAATAAAATACAGTTAATAACAATGCTGATATCGGTATTTTCGCTGGTTGCAAGTTATTTTCTGTTACATTATAAGTTGGCTATTCCGTTTATAATTACAGGTTGTGTTGACTGTGTTATTGTGTTTACTACTTTGTTTTCGGTTAGTGTTAAAAACGATATTGTTAACGGTGGTATGCATAGCTTTTGGACCTTGGCAATTCCGGCCATTGTCAGTGCGGTTTTAGCAGTTATATTGGGAATTGTGATTTTTATAACCTATAAAATGAAGATACCGGCCGCATACGATAAAATTATTTATGACCTCTATCAGTCGCATACTAAAAACGGTGAAAATCCTTTAAATCCCGAGGAGTTTGAAAAAATTTGCGACGCTTACAAAGGAGAAGAAATCTTCCGGACCGATATTCCTTTAAAGAAGTCACAAAAAAGGCGTAAACAAAAGCAGAA
>JAZSCC010000195.1:0-1568 GCA_045602685.1 Acutalibacteraceae bacterium
ACACTAAATTTTCTATTGATTTTTTTATTTAGGGTTGTTAAAATAGTAATAGGAAGATTTTAACATCATAATTTGGGCAAACTTTATATATTAAGGCTTCTTGAGTCGGAGTGATTATATGGACTTAAAAAATAAACTGCAACAGTTTTCAGAAGGTAAGTGCTTTGATGCTTACAACTTTTTAGGTTGTCATCAGGAAAACGGTAAAACTGTTTTCAGAGTTTGGGCACCTAACGCTGAAAGTGTCAGTGTAACAGGTGACTTTTGCGATTGGGATAACAACCGCTACAATATGTTCCACATTGGCGGCGGAGTATTTGAGGGAATTGTCGAACAGTTACCTGAATATACTATGTACAAGTACAGTGTAAAATCTAAGGACGGCAAGATTACTTTAAAAAGTGACCCTTATGCATACCACTTTGAAACCGCACCGCAAAACGCTTCAAAGGTTTATGACATTGAAAACTATAATTGGCATGACGGTAAATGGTTAGAGGAAAAGAAAGACCGAGACATATATGCCAGCCCCGTAAACATTTATGAGGTTCACGCAGGCTCCTGGAAACGCTATGCCGATGGCAACTGTTTGAACTACAAGGATTTCGCCAAGGAACTTGCGAAATATGTAACCGAAATGGGATATACTTATATTGAACTGCTACCCATTATGGAACATCCGTTTGATGGCTCTTGGGGTTATCAGGTCACCGGCTACTATGCCCCGACCTCGCGCTACGGAACACCGAAAGATTTTATGGAATTTGTTGATATTATGCATGAACACAATATCGGCGTTATAATTGACTGGGTTCCGGCACACTTCCCGAAAGACGAGTTCGGACTGTACCACTTTGACGGTGGGCCTTGTTACGAATATGCCGACTCTAAGAAGGGCGAACACAAGGAATGGGGTACTCAGGTTTTTGATTACGGCCGCGGTGAAGTATTAAGCTTCCTTATTTCAAATGCTATGTTCTGGCACGAAAAATACCACATTGACGGTATCCGTGTTGACGCTGTTGCCTCGATGCTGTATCTCGATTACAACCGCAAGGACGGCGAATGGATTGCCAACCAATACGGCGGCAAGGAGAATTTAGAGGCTATTGAGTTTTTACAGAGGCTCAATACGGCGGTTTTCAGTAAATTCCCGAACACAATGATGATAGCCGAGGAATCAACCGCCTGGCCAATGGTTACCCAACCCGTTGACAAGGGCGGTCTGGGATTTAACTTTAAGTGGAATATGGGTTGGATGAATGATACACTCAGATATATGTCGCTTGACCCTATTCACAGAAAATACCATCACGACAGTCTGACGTTTTCCTTCTTGTATGCGTTTTCGGAAAACTTTGTGTTGCCGATTTCTCACGATGAGGTCGTTCACGGCAAATGCTCACTAATAAACAAAATGTCGGGCGACTATAACGATAAGTTCAAAAGCCTGCGCGCCTTCTATGCATATATGATGGCGCATCCGGGTAAAAAACTTTTGTTTATGGGTACTGAATTCGCACAGTTTATTGAATGGAACTTTAGCCAAGAACTTGACTGGTTACTTT
>JAZSCC010000196.1:0-4276 GCA_045602685.1 Acutalibacteraceae bacterium
AAAACGCCCATGAACCGAAGACTATTGCCAACGGCCGGGCATTTTTGGAGCGGGTGATGGGAATCGAACCCACATAACCAGCTTGGAAGGCTGGAATTCTACCACTGAACTACACCCGCATCTTTGTGACGCAGTATATAATATCACAAACTGCGCCACTCGTCAAGAGAAATTTTAAATATTTATTAATTTTCTTTACAAATTAAAAACTAATTCCGGTAACTCGTTGCAAGTAACAGTAACCGACTTGAAACTAAATTCAGGATTATCAATCATGGCGCCGATAATTTTATCCTCTACCTCTTTACGCACCATTTTGCGAAGCTCTCGAGCACCGGATTTACCGTCACATTTTTCTGCAAAATATGAACAAACCTCAAAATCATATTTAAATTCAATATTTCGCTCAGCAAGTAACGGTTTTAGTTCATCAAGAATCAGTGCGGCAATTTTCTCAAGCGATTCCTTACCTAACACAGAAAAAGCTATAATATCGTCAACTCTACCTATAAATTCCGGTTTTAAGAAGTCTTTTAAGGCCTTTAATGCTTTATCTTTTGATGCATCTGCCTGAGTTTTATTAAAGCCTAAAAGAGTTCCGTTATTATCACTTCCTGCATTAGATGTCATAACCAAAACGGTATTCTCAAAATTAACCGTTCTGCCCTGCGAATCGGTTATTCTGCCGTCATCTAAAATTTGCAAAAGAATATTTAATATGTCCGGGTGTGCTTTTTCAATTTCATCAAACAAAATCACCGAATATGGCTTTCTGCGCACTTTTTCAGTCAATTGACCGGCCTCATCATAACCCACGTAGCCCGGAGGCGCTCCAATAAGCTTAGACACTGCATGCTTTTCCATAAACTCGGACATATCAAGTCTGATTAATGCATCGGGAGTATTAAACATCTCCTTCGCAAGTACCTTAACAAGCTCGGTCTTACCGACACCTGTAGGACCTACGAAAATAAATGATGCAGGTCTACGGTGACTTGAAATCTGTACACTCGAGCGTCTGACACCAAGTACAACAGCCTCAACAGCTTCATCCTGACCGATAATATGCTTTTTTATATTATTCTCTAAACTTGACAGTTTTTCCAGATTGTTCTGCTTAACCTTGGCCGCAGGAACACCCGTCCAAAGTTCAATAACTCTGGCAAGGTCATCTGCCGTGACTTTATTTTTCATAGCCTTGGGTTTTGCTTTTTCAAGCGCTTCCCTATTCTTTTCAAGTTCAAATTTTACAGTTGCTATCTGCTCGTAATCAGGACTTTCAACCTCAGCCTCAAGCTCAGCTAGTTCATGAGTTAACTTAGAAATCTTTTTATCGGCTATAACCATATCATCAATTGCCTTGTTTCTTAGGCATGCGCAAGCACAAGCCTCATCCAATAGGTCAATAGCTTTATCAGGTAAAAATCGGTCATTAATATATCTTTCTGATAAATTTACAGCACTACGAATAATCTCATCAGTAATTTTTACATTATGATAGCCCTCGTAATATCCGCGAATTCCCGAAAGCATTTTAATTGCATCCTCAATTGACGGTTCTTCTATCGTTACAGGTTGAAAACGGCGTTCTAACGCCGCGTCTTTCTCAATGTATTTACGATACTCCTTAAAGGTTGTAGCGCCTATAACCTGTATTTCTCCGCGCGATAGAGCAGGCTTTAAAATATTGCCGGCACTCATCGAGCCTTCTGAGTCACCTGCACCCACCAGATTATGAACTTCATCAATAAAAAGGATGATATTCCCCTCTGACTTAACCTCATCTACCAAGCCTTTAATTCGGCTCTCAAATTGACCTCTGAACTGAGTTCCTGCAACCAAACCGGTTAAGTCTAAAAGCATAATTTCTTTATCAAGCAGTTTAGCCGGTGCATCACCTTGAGCAATTTTAAGTGCCAGGCCTTCAGCAATTGCGGTCTTACCAACGCCCGGCTCACCTATAAGACAAGGGTTATTCTTGGTTCTTCTTGAAAGTATCTGAATAATACGGTAGAGCTCAGCATCACGGCCGATGATGATGTCTAATTCACCGTTTCTGGCTTTTGCTGTTAAGTCGGTACAAAATTGAGATAAAAATTTACGCTTTTTATTCTTTTTATCTTTTTTACCGTCATTTTGCTCCGGTTGTTTTTCATTAGAATCATTTTTAGGTACATCCGTACCGTTCATATTACCAAAAATACCATTCAGAAAAGGAAACGTCTGAGCTCCGCCTAATGAAAACGAATCATCATCAAGCTCTAATCCGTCGCTCTCAGGATTCATCAAGCCCATAAACTGTTCGCTCATTTCTTCAATTTCATCATCCGAAATATTCATATTTTTGAGCATATCATTTATTGGTTGAATTCCCATTTCTTTAGCACATATAAGGCAAAGACCGCCGGCTTCACCGACTTTTTCACCGTTCTGTCCCATGCCCTGAATAAAAACTACCGCAGGGCGTTTTTTACATTTGTAGCAAAGTTTCATAAGGACTCCTTAAGGATTTACAAAAAATATAATTTCAATATCAGATAATCAGTCAACGGTTATCTCAAAACACCTGAAAGAAAACTAAACAACTTAGTATTCTGTGCGTCTTCAAGATTAATTCCGAACACACCTTCAGGTTTAATATTTAAAATAATTATAACCACATAACATAAAATCAATGCAACAATTATACCTCGTGCTGCACCAACAATTCCGCCGACAAGCGTATTTGCCTGACCGATAACCGGCAATTTTGAAACAATATTAAGTACTTTGCCAAGCCAACCGATAAGCACTTTTAAAATAATGAAAAGTATAATAAATATCACTATCTGAATAACGCTGACTACAAGAGGTTTCGCAAGTGAGTTATTTATAATATCAGCAACGTTTCTAGCTAAGTTTTTGTTGCCGTCAACACCCTGTTCCAGCTCCGCTTTTATATCAACGCCAAGAGCATCCGACGCCTTGATTATCTCTTCAGGCAAGGCATCAATTGTAGAATCAATATCCGCACCGACATTTTCTTCAACCGCATCATAAACAGCATTATATATTGTCTCACCGACAACCTTGTCGTATACAACAACTGAAGCCGGTTTTGATATGTAAAAAGCAAGTAAAAGCGCGACAACAACACCAACCAGGCTTACGATTTCTTTAATAGCACCGCGTTTAATACCAATAAGAGTAAAAATCGCAATAATTAAAATCACAGCCAAATCCAAAATCCAACTCATAATAATTCCCCTTTATAACTTTAATTCAATTTAATCAGTTTAGAATTATCAAGTACCAAAACCTTGCCACCGTCTGACAATCCGGCAAACATTCCTTTATATTCGCATGGCTTAGTATATTTAAGGTTACCCTTAAAACCGTAAACATAAACCTCGGAAGGTGTTAGAATTGCAATCCCTGACTCCGACACTGTAACATCAGTGACTGTCGCATTAAATTGAAATGTCGAAGATATCTTACCATTTTCATTCAAGACTGCAACTGTATTAACCTGTATATTATCCTCACGACCGAAAACAACCACCGCATTTCCGTTATAATTAAAATCATAACAGCGAATAATACCGTTGACACCTAAATCAAGCTCGCCGCCCTCCCAGCTGATGCTGTAAGCACGGTCAAAGCCGTTAGCGATTAAATATTCACCACAATTTGTAACAGATGAAACGATATCATTAAACTCGTATTTCTGCTTTGGTGTTGCACTGTCATACTCTAAGATATATACATATGACACAAAATTACCTGCATTGGAATTAAAAAGACAAACAGCAACACTATCACCGTCATCGGATAAAGCAATGTCTGTAACATAATACGTAGCAGAATTCCAGATAAACACCGATTCGTTATTTTTATTAAAAACCTGAACGGTATTTTTATATGAATCTGATGCTGTTACAACAGCATAACTGCCGTCACGTCCGATATCGGCTGAAATAATAGACTTATCGGATTCAAACGTATATAACTCATTTGAATAATTGAAAACTGAAATATTATAGCGTTCACGGTCATAAAGCAAAAATCTGGCCTCTGATTCCTCTAGTGACGGGTTTGACATACCGTGAGAAACCGCTTGTATAAGTTTACCGTTAGAATTATAAACCTCAAAAAATGTATCGTTAAGAATAGTTACAACGTCATCCTTACAACCTAAATAGGTAGCATTGGTAGAGTATACATTAATCGGGAATTCACCCTCACCTAAAGCGGCATAGCTGTTTTGTATATGCTCAATTAAACCGGTTGGTGTTAT
>JAZSCC010000197.1:0-4864 GCA_045602685.1 Acutalibacteraceae bacterium
TTCCTAAGACCGCTTGGCCTCCGACTTGCTTCGATAAAAAGCACTCACATAACCGAATATTTAGAAAGCCTTTCCAGAGCCGGAAAATCGCCGGCTACTACTACCAGAGTTTTAGCATCGTTAAGGTGTTATTTTGAGTATTTAAAGGGCAGGGAACTTGTTTCTGATTCTCCGGTTGTTGGAATTAAGCAAGCAAAGTCCGAAAAGAAATTACCTGAAATACTTACATCCAAAGAAATAACATTACTTTTATCTCAGCCTGACAGTACCGATTTTAAGAGTTGCCGTGACAAAGCGATGCTGGAGTTACTGTATGCAACTGGAATTAAGGTTTCCGAGCTTATAAGCATCAAGGTAACCGATTTAAATCTTCAAATCGGCATTTTGCATTTACATAACGGAAAACAAGAGAGAATAATTCCTATGTATCCGGAGGCAGTTAAAGCGTTATCCAACTATTGTAACAATGTCAGAGATTTTGTTGTAGCTGATAATAATACTACTGAATTATTTACGAATATGAACGGTCAGCCATTAACACGACAGGGTTTATGGAAGATTATAAAGTATTACGCCGATAAAGCTAAAATTAATAAAGATATCACACCGCACACGATAAGACATTCTTTTGCTGCACATTTATTAGAGAATGGAGCACCGCTGAAAGATATCCAGGAGATTTTAGGACATTCTGACGTATCATCCACACAAGTATATGCTCAATTAATGAGAAATCGCTATGCTCAAAGCTATAAAAAGTATCACCCGATGGCGCACTAAGCTGTCGGGTTTGTTTTTTATCATATTTTAGTTATAAAAAAGGCAGAGGAGTGTAGTACGTATCAATTTAATACCTTCCTTTTTTGTTGTAATAATTATACAAAATTAATGTTTTGTATAATTAAGGGGAGGTTTTAAGGCCAAATTTACATATAATATGTGTGTTTATTCGATATTTACCGGTTAATATGTGATTATTATACTATATTTAAGTTTCAGCATTAAATCGTTATTTATATTGATATTATTTAGTGGTAATTTCTAAAACATATTTTTAATATCGTTTATTGATTTTTATAATAAAAATTTCATTAAATTATTTATCATTCGTTCTTTTTTATTAGAATTTTATCGTATTTTATTAAGTATTCATCCTTTCAGTTTTTTCAGTTAATATAAACACCCTTAGCGCAAAATTTCTATTTGATGAAATTCTGTTATAATAATTTAATCATTTAAAAAATTCAATAATTGTTCTACACATTAAATAAATTCCAATTTAATATAAAATTCTGTTTGAAATTCCCTTTTACCTGATTTTATTTATTATTCTGTTCTGTAAAATATAATTGCAATAATGCTTTATTGTGCTTATAGTTTACATAATAATTGAAAAACGGCAATTTTGTATAATTATTTTTAATATTTTGTATAATTAGACAAAAATATTACTTAAATTTTGTTAGTTTGATTATTGAATAAATTTTTATGGTAATTTATAATAATTATAGTTAATCAAGCACCATTCTAACATAAGGAGGTTTGTGCTGTTTTGGATAGAGAAATATTAAATTCCGTATCCCCTATTTTACGCGATTATTTAACCTATAACGAGACTATTAAAGGTAAATCAACAAAAACTGTTGAAGAATATTTTCGTGATATCACCCTTTTCTTTAGATTTTTAAAACTTGAGAGAGGTTTAACGCCAAAGGATATCGCTTTTGATGATATAATAACAAATGATATAGATGCAGAGCTTTTGCGCTCTGTTACAATATCAGATTTATATGCTTTTATTGTATATTGCAAAAACGAACGAAACAACAAAGAGGCAGCTCGTGCCAGAAAGGTCTGTTGTTTGCGGTGCTTTTTTAGATATTTAACAAATAATGTACATATTCTAGATGTAAATCCTGCAGCTCAATTAGATACGCCAAAACTTCGGAAATCTCTACCTGTTCATCTTTCATTTGAACAGAGTATCGACCTTTTAAAATCGGTTGACGGACCCCATAAAGAACGTGACTTTATGATATTAACACTGTTTTTAAATTGCGGTATGCGCTTAAGTGAACTTTGCTCGTTAAATTATACCGACATCAAGGAAGACGGTTCGCTTAAAATATTAGGTAAAGGAAATAAAGAACGTGTTATTTATCTTAACGGAGCATGCAAAGCAGCTATTGATGACTATATGAAGGTACGTCCTGTAGACGGTGTTCCTTATGAGGATAAATACGCTCTTATTTTAAGTTCCCGTCGCAAAAGAATTAGTAACAAAACCGTTCAACATATAGTTTATAGTTTTTTAGAAAAAGCAGGTTTGGGCGGTCAAGGGTTTTCAGCCCATAAATTGCGGCACACAGCGGCAACGCTGATGTACCAGTTAGGAAATGTAGATATTCGTGTTTTAAAAGATATTTTAGGCCACGAGAACTTGGGCACAACCCAGATATATACTCACGTTGCCAGCCGTCAGGTTGAGGATGCATTTAATAAAAATCCACTATCTACTTTTAAAAATAATAGTTAATTAATTTAAAAAACAGCCGAGGAATCGGCTGTTTTTTAATGTCAAATAAGAATAATTTTCATAGTATATAAAAGAGCGCATCAAAAGAAGGAGTAAATATGCCATTTAATGCAAGAGAATTATTAGCAAGAATAATTCAGTGTGAAGCCGGCGGCGAAGGATACACCGGTATGCAGGCCGTTGCAACAGTTGTCATGAATCGTGTCCACGTTCCTGGCGGTGAATACCTGAGAACCGGAGGCGGTGACATTCAAAACGTTATATTCCAGCAATATCAATTTGACTGTGCACGTACCGAAATACGAGGTCAGTATAATCCGCAAAATATTTATAATATGTCCCCTACTGCTGAAAACTATGAAATTGCCGATTGGGCACTAGGCGGAGGCGTACTCTCAGCTGTCGGTGACTGTTTATGGTATTTTAACCCTTTTTCAAGTAACTGTGAGCAATACTTTCCTCGAAACGGTTCAGGAATATTTCACACAAGAATTAATCAACACTGTTTTTACAGACCAACATCCCTATACTGGGAAACATAACTATTAAAGGAGATTTTTATGAATAATATGGGGTTAAACACCAACCTTAATATGAACAACACAACCGGTGGTTATGAGCCGGCAATAAATAATTTAACAGCCTCTGAAAGAGCTGAAATTAACCGTATAAACAGAAATTATTATTACAATAATACACCGCAAAATCAAGGCTGCGCTAATAACACTGAAATGAATATGAATAATATGGGCGGTTCAATGATGCCCGCACAGAATTGGAACCGAAACATGAACAGCAACCGAACCGGACCTGCGCAAAATTGGAATACAGCACAAAACAATTCAATGACAGTAAGACCGAACAATATGAATAACACAATGAGACCTATAACTACCGGTACTCAAAGTATTAGCTTCACTCCCGAAACTTTAACAAATATGAGCTTTTTGCCGGCATATTTAAGTCAATATATCGGACACTGGGTTAGAGCTGACTTCTTTATAGGTGAAACAATTGAGCAACGAGTTGGCGTGCTTCACGAGGTTGGCGCAAGCTATTTTATTTTAGAGGCAATTGAGCCGCAGACCTTAATTGTTTGTGATATGTTCTCTGTAAAATTTGTAACTATAATTTTAGATGACGACTTATCGAGATTAGCAAGATTCTAAAAGATTTAATAAACAAAAAAGGCTGTTATTTGACAGCCTTTTTGCTTTGTTTTTCTTTAGACAAATAGTAAAAATACAGAATCATATCAAAGGTAACCATAACAAAATTTAAGACATATATCGCTAAAACCCACAATTTATAATCACCGGAAATTAATTTACTAAAAATTCCGCAAACATATCCCAAGTCAATAAGCATTAAAAAAGCAATACTTTTACCCTTAGTTGTTTTAGATTTTAGTGATTTAATTATATTGTTCGGCCACGAGCAACCAAACAATATAATCATTGCCGCTTCAAAAACTTCTGCCATTAATTAGTCTCCTTATTCAGTAAAGGTAACTTTATGAAAGACTTTTTTGCCCTTCTTAATAATAATTCCTTCTCCGCTTAAATCAGCAAGTGTATATCTAATATTGGCGTCGGTAATTTTTTGGTCGTCAACTGAAACGCCACCCTGCTGAATCAACCGTCTTCCTTCACCCTTTGAAGGAATCAGACCGGCAAACTGCATAATATCCAAAAGACCGATAGTGCCATCGTTTAACATATCTAAAGGAATAACAGTATTAGGCATATCAGCCTTTGCACCGCCGCTGAAAAGTGAACGTGCAGTATCAAGCGCTTTACTTGCTTCCTCTTCACCGTGAATCATTTTAGTGAGTTCAAAAGCCAACCGTTCTTTAACTGAATTAAGTTCACTACCCTCTAACTTTTCATACTCATAAATTTCCTCAAGCGGAATAAAAGTCAAGAGCTTCATACACTTAATAACGTCAGCATCATCGATATTTCTCCAATACTGGAAAAATTCATAAGGAGAGGTCTTTTTCTGGTCAAGCCAAACAGCTCCATTAGCCGTTTTGCCCATTTTCTTACCCTCAGAATTAAGAAGCAAAGTAATGGTCATAGCGTGAGCATCCTTGCCTAATTTTTTACGGATAAGCTCAGTTCCACCTAACATATTAGACCACTGGTCATCGCCGCCAAACTGCATATTACAGCCGTATTCCTTGAAAAGATGATAGAAGTCGTAGCTTTGCATTATCATATAGTTAAACTCAAGGAATGAAAGACCCTTTTCCATTCTCTGCTTGTAACATTCTGCTCTTAGCATATTGTTAACCGAGAAGCAAGCACCAACATCACGAAGCATATC
>JAZSCC010000198.1:0-6078 GCA_045602685.1 Acutalibacteraceae bacterium
GTTCATCCTTTTGAGTTCTCTGTGCAAGACTCTCAACATTTTCAGCAACAAATTCTACCGTAGTGACCTTGTCCCCTGATTTTGTCTCATAACTCCGTGTTTGTGCAGAGGCAGTAACGCTGATGAGCTGACCTTTGGAAAGATAACGTTCAATATATTCTGCCGTATTACGCCAGGCAACGATATTTAAAAAATCAGTAATATACTCACCGTTCGTTTTGTATGTACGTCTTACAGCAATCCTAAACCTGCAGACGCTTATACCGTCCTGTGTTTTGCGAAGCTCCGGCATTGTTGCCAGCCTGCCTGTAAAATTACAATTGTTCATTTAATCACCTTCTTGACTTTTTTAAAATTTCTTGATATAATAAATCATACCTTTTTGACTGCTCCGGTTGAGTTCCTGCTCGCCGGGGCTTTCTTTTTATGCATTAATGTTTTCATAAAACTCCACTACACTGTTAAGATGCCGATTTTCCTGCTCGAGTTCTTTAATATATCGGCTTCGCTTTTTGAAACGTCGTAATATATATTTCACGAACATAGCAAAAGCATAGCCGGATATCCAAGCAGCACATAAATAAATCAATGGCATTCTTTTCACTCCTTTTTAATAAATAATAATTTTTAAAGGTTAACTCGAAATATTTAGCTTAATGCTCTTGCGAGAACCACCTTTGAAATACGATGCGTCTGTTTGTCAAACGGATATTTTTTAGCAACTGTCTGCCGGCATAAACCTGTATATTCAGCAACATCAACCCTTGTTAATAATTCTCGGTCCGGAAACCTCTCATCAAGCCTTTCTAAGTGATTTCGGTAACATTCTTTTTCACGTGGCATTATTTTCACCTCTTTCCTCAAGTTGTTCTCCTCGCATTGCCTTCAGAAACGGTATTTTCGGTATTCGCACTCTCGTTCCCATCCTGATAACGGGAAACGGGAATGGATTTTTACCGTCACGCGTACAAACGTTTATGGTATACGGTGCACAACCTAAAATCGGTGCTATATCCGCCGGTATCAACATATCCTTAGGCAATTTCTCAAGCTCGTCTAACGTCATCAGCGTTCCCCTTTCCGATATTTTTTTATTTTTTTAAACACTCTGTTTTCAAAAGCAATCAGTTTATCTTCATTCCAAATACCTACAATGCAAATCACTCCGAAAACGATTGTAAAAATTGTTTCAAACATATTTTCCTTACCTCCTGCTCTCTTTAAATTTACAAAAATTCAAATACTTTTAAAACACTTCCTTTTTTGCCTTGATAATCTCGTCGATAGCCGACATAATGCGTTCTTCAGCTTTATAAGGATTTTCTTTGCCATTGAGAATTTTATTAAGGTAATCGCCGCGAACACCCAACTTTTCGGCCACCTGACCCTGTGATATTCCGTTAATGTGCATTTTACCAACAGCAGCACCAATCCACTCTTCCAATTTACTTTCACCTCCAAATTTTGTTGACAAGTACATAAATTTGTGTAATAATAAGGGTGCAGACTACAAAAATTTGAAGTATTGGCCAATAAACAAATTATAGTTTGCAGTTAATAACGGAGGTGATGCGTTATGAAGAAACTTATTGAGTTTCTTATGATGCCCTTCCGTTCCACCGTTCAAATAGCCATTTTGAACAAATATTGATTGACGGGTTTGATGTGTACTATAATCAGTAAAACCTATGACAAAAGGGGATTACTGCCCTTGCTGACCACCTGCCATAGTGGTTAAGTGCTTGATAGGTTTTGGTGGGAAAACACATCCGAGGCTACGGAGTGTATTACTCCACTCTTTTGCCGCGTTAAGCACCACAAAATTTGGTCCTTACTGTGCAACGCATTTATGTACTTGTCTGCCCTCTTCCAAAGGACAAGTGTATAATACTCCAATTTTTTGGAGATGTCAATATTTTTGTTCCTAATTTTTGGAGATTTGTAAGTGTTGTACAAATTTTTACTGTTATTTTATGGAGAATTGCTATGCTCACTTACAACAATGAGGTTTTACAGAGAATTATTCAAGAACTAAAAATCCAAAACAAAAAACAATACGAATTAACCGAGTTTTTAGGATTAAATGAAAAGAATTTCGGTAATTGGAAATCAGGCTTAAGTCAATCTTATTTAAAATACCTTCACGCTATTGCCGATTTTTTAGATGTCTCTGTTGAATATCTAAAAGGCGAAACAGATATAAAAAAAACGTCCTTCGAGAACGAAGAACGGTTTAACGAAATATATGAATTGATAAAAGATTTAAGTGAAACAGATATTATAGCACTTAAGGCTTTTATTGCTGGTTTGAAAGCTAATCGTAAATCAAACATTCAATCAGCTACCGACGCCTTATTTGGTATAAAAGATATTCCTATTAAACATCCCACGCGCACTATGAAAATAGCTGCCTATGGCGGCGGTGTTATGGAGCATGAAATAACTGCAACCGATGAAGAAATTATGCAGGCTATTGAGGAAAGTGAAGACGACCAGTTTATTATAAAGAAACAAGATTAGTAAATTGAAGGTCTTGACATTATAATATTTTTCTGTTTTGATAAATGTACGAAATTTGACATTTTTCGACAAACGGGAGGAATTATAATGAACAACATAATTGAATTCAAAGCAAATAACCTGCTCGATTCGACAGACTGTCGCAATCTGCCGATAGATGTGTATCAGCTTGCACTGAGGCTCAGATACAATGTTAAGAATTACAGTGCCTGTAAAGCGTTAATACGAACATTGTCTGCAGAGGATATAGTCAAGAAATATCCGTCAATAAGCTTTACCTATAATGGTGTTTATTATATCCTGCTCTCAGATAACCTAACACGTGACGAGGAACGCAAGCTTATAGCACACGAAATAGGACACATCCAACTCCATGAGCTTCACGGTCTTGATATTTCACGTTTTCAAAGGTCGCCGTTGTATAACCAACACCAAGAAAACGAAGCTAATACTTTTGCTTTATACCTACTTGCACCGCTTTCTTTGTTAGATGAGCATAAAATCAAGCACCCATCTGCTATAAAGGAACTTACCGGACTTTGTATAAATGATTGCAGCATTGTTTTCAATTGGTTACAGGATTATTACACCGATAAATGCGTTTTAAACAGCCGTAACCGACTGCTCAAATGCACAAATTATCCTGCTTTTCGTTTTAAAGAGTGTGTTGTTATAGTCTCATTATGTATCACATTTATATTAAGTGTGTTTTTATGTATTACCAGCAAAACTGCAACAACCCAAAGCAATCAAACTAATAAAACGCCAGAGATATCAATAACACCAAATAGTAACGCCTATTCAACGCAAGGTGACTCTGATAATTCAAATTTTCTTGAGGAGAAAATTATTACATATTACTGGACCGATTCCGGCACGGTTTTTCACACACATAAAGATTGCCGGTCTCTAAAAAACTCAGAGGAAATACACAGCGGTTCTTTTTCGGAAGCACAAAACCAAAAAGACCGCCTGTGTAAGTTCTGTCAAAATAATTTAAATTAGCACGTATGCAAACATAACAAACTTTATAAAACCCTCATACTTATAGAATTGAATAAAGAAAACCGCAACAGGCAGCATAATCAGCTGCCACAAAACATCTTAACATTTTAACGTAACCGAAAACGTTAGAGTATTACAAAAAACTATTAGAAGGAGATTTTATTATGATATATTGGTGGCAAAGAATTATAGCAATTTTGGCAGCATTAACCGGGATTCTATTTGCAATTTATTTTATTGCACCACAAATTTTTATTGTTCAAGATAGTCCTCTATTAGCATGGATGTTTGAAATTGTAATCTTGGTGGGTATATATATCCTCGTCATTAAATTATTTAAACATATTAACAAGGTTAAATACGCACAAGACTGGGCGAAACATAATAACCAACTAACAGTGACAAATTCAGGAGAGGTATACAAAGAAAGTGAAAAAGCTCTTGTTTTCAATACCGTTTCTGAGCTTATCAATAAGGATGATATTGCTGCTCTTCACTACACAAACCTGTTTTTGCACGGCCACCTTATTACCGAAGGCTCAAGATATTATATAATTGAAAAAGATGATAGCGGTGAAATTGCGCGCCTCGAAACTTTGTTTTACGGAGATGTTCCAGTTGTTGCTGACGAAAAACCGCATAGCTACCAAGGCACGTTAATGGTTGAAAATAGTAGAGTATATCTCCAGTGGGCGAAGTTGGACCAATAATGAGTGTTACTTTGCGATAAATTAATTCAAGTATGCACAAGGACAAGTGCTGATTAATGATATATTCTGTAAATAATTCTTTAGAATCTACCCAAAAGATGAATTACAGTAAGGCAGGTTAATAAATTTGAAAAAAATACTTAAGTACATCATTGTGGCTATAATTATTGTTCTAGTTTCATTTATTATAATTAGCGCTTGGGTCACCGATTTTGTGTTAACCGTAAAAAAATATGGTAATGGAAATTTTTTATTTGGCTTAATAAAAGCACCATTTGCTTTATTCGGTGCAGTACAGATATTACGAGCATTTGGCAAGCTGATAGGAGATGACCTTGAAAATTTCTCGTCAAAATGGGCATTCCCTATTTATTTTGCTGCTACTATATTAGGTGTCGCCGCATTGTTTTTTTTATAAAACTCCCCACCCTGCCAAAACAGTATAAAAGCGTAATAAAGATAGAACCATAACGTATGAAAGCAACCAACTTCCAAAACATTTATATCACCCTATCTTAAACAAATCAAAAGGACGTAATCATATGACGGAAAATTCAAATATACATTGCCGCAAATGCAAAGCCGAAATTCCTGCAGACTCAAAGTTTTGTAATTACTGCGGAGCAAAGCAGGTTTATGAACGTTCCTGTAGGGTACGCGGAAACGGACAAGGCTGTGTATATAAAAACAATAAAGGTAAGTGGGTGGCCGAAATAACGCTTGGTTACGAATCACAAGAACTGCCTGACGGAACAACAAAACTTTTAAGAAGAAAGAAAACTAAATCCGGCTTTTCAACAAAAAGAGAGGCATTAGAATATATACCTAATCTCAAGCAACAAATATCTACCCAGGATATGAATATTAAACTGAAAGATCTATACAAAAAGTGGCTGGCAATTCACTCTGAAAAAGTCGGTCAATCTACCTTGAATTGTTATAAATCGGCATATAAATATTTTATACCTCTGTATTACGTAGAAGTGGCTAAAATTCGCACAGAACATCTTCAAAAATGTATTGACGATTGCCCTCATGGAAGAAGGACCAAAGAAAATATGAAGGCACTCGGCACTTCTCTCTTTAGATATGCTATGCAGCTTGATATTATTGACCGAAATTATGCTGAATATATCTATATTAAAAAAGAAGTTAAAAACGAGAAGACAGCATTTTCATCTGAGCAAATAAAAACAATGTGGGATAAACTTCCAAAAGTGCCAAACCTCAAGTATGTATTACTACTCTGTTATACCGGAATGAGACTTAATGAAATGCTCGATGCAAAAACCAATAACTATTACCCGGATGAAGGTTATTTTATTACAGGCTCTAAAACGGAAGCAGGAAAAGACCGTATAATCACTATATCCCCTAAAATTCTGCCGTTCTTCGACGGTTTTGCTAAAGGAGAATATCTTTTCTTTGATGACGGTAAAAAACTGTCAGAGAAGAAGTTTCGCAACGATATATACTATCCCGCACTTCAAGAACTTGATATGGATATCATTAAAACTGATGGAACACATTTATACACGCCTCATTGCTGTCGACATACTTTTGCAACCATGATGAAAAAAGTTAATGCACCGGCTACCGATAAACAAAAATTAATCGGTCACAGTAAGTTTGAAATGACCGCATATTATACGCATACCGATATCGAGTCCTTAAAAAATATTACAGATAATATTTAAAAAATCTGACCTATTGAATAACCTCTTGAATAAAATCAATAAATTTTACAGCTGAAAGCCAAAAAACGTTTCACCACAGTTTTACATCGACACCCTACAAACCACATAACTATGCGGTTTCTGTAGTGAATGGCATTCAAGAGGTC
>JAZSCC010000199.1:0-5536 GCA_045602685.1 Acutalibacteraceae bacterium
CTGCCCGAAAAACAATGCACCGAGCCTTTGGGCTTAACATCACGAAGCACGTCCAGTGTATCACCGTGTGCCTCACGGTCGTGTACAATTACCGGCAACGACAGTTCATTTGCTAACTCACACTGACGGCGAAAAACCGCTATCTGCAGGTCCTTGCGGTCACTCGAGTAATGGTAATCCAACCCGATTTCACCAATTGCCACTACCTTTTCATAGCTCGCCAATTCGCGCAAGCGTGCCTCATCAACCGTTCTGCCCTTTGTTTCAACAAATTCAGGGTGAACCCCTACCGCCGTATAACAAAACGGAAAAATTTCCGACATTTTAAGACATTTTTCGGCAGAACCAAACAGGTCGGTTGCGTTATTTATTATACACCCGACACCGTTTTGAGATAAAGCCGAGAGTAAATCCTCTCGGCTTTCATCAAACTGAATATCGTCATAATGTGCATGGGTGTCAAAAATTGTAAATTCCGGAGCAAAAGACTCCTGCTTTAAATCAAACATTATATTTATCTTACCTTACTTCCGACAGGAACACCGTCCAAGAAAATAACCTTGACATCATCCTCGCCTGCATCAGCAGCAAGAATCATACCGCAAGACTCAACACCGCAAAGCACCGCGGGTTTAAGGTTTGCAACACAGATAACGGTCTTGCCGACAAGCTCATCAGGGGTATACCATTTAGCAATACCTGATGCAACAATGCGTTCAGTTCCGCTTCCGTCATCAAGCGTTAATTTCAAAAGCTTTTTGGCCTTTTTTACCGGCTCGCAAGCAGTTACCTTGCAAGCACGAAGGTCAATTTTAGCAAACTCGTCAATCGAAATTTCAGAAAGAAACGCAATATTTTCTTTTTTCTCCTCTGCTTGCTGCTCAGCTTTAGCCTTTGCCTCGTTTTCAGCAGCAATTTCCGACAAAACCTTTTCCGAGTCAATACGGACGAACAAGGGTTGGCCCTCGCCTACGGTGTAACTGTCAACCGCGCCGAATGTAAGACTTTCGCAGTTACACTTAATCTGAGACACGATTTTCTCTGCACTTTCGGGAATAATGGGAGCTAATAACTCTGCCAACAGTCTGATACCCTCTAAAAGATTATACATTACAGCCTCAAGGCGTTCTTTTTGACATTCATCCTTGGCTAATGCCCACGGCATAGTCTCATCAATATACTTGTTGCAACGGCGAGCAAGATTCATTACCGTTTCGCAAGCATCGGCGTTTTTATAAGCCTCCATTAACTGAGCGTACTTTTTGATTGTAGCTTCAGCTGTGTTACGCAAATCCTTATCAAACTCATCAAAATCGGCAGACGGTTTCTTAACTGTTCCTCCGAAGTATTTATTAGTCATAGCAATTGTACGGTTTACAAGGTTACCTAAGGTATTTGCAAGGTCGGTATTATACTTATTGATAAAACTTTCGTAAGTGATAACACCGTCTTGAGCAAACGGCATTTCAGAAAGCAGATAATATCTTACAGCGTCAGTTCCGAAGCGATTAACCATTTCGTCAGCATAAATAACGTTGCCCTTAGATTTACTCATCTTATCGTCACCCGACAATAACCACGGATGTGCCAAAATCTGTTTCGGCAACGGTTCACCCAATGCCATAAGAATAATAGGCCAGTAAATCGAATGGAAGCGGACAATGTCCTTTCCGATAACGTGCAAATCTGCCGGCCAATATTTTTTGTACATATCAGAACTGCCATCAGGATTATAACCAATACCGGTAATATAATTAGAAAGAGCATCAATCCAAACGTATATTACGTGTTTAGGGTCAAATTCAACCGGCACACCCCATGAAAACGTGCTTCTTGACACACAAAGGTCGGCAAGGCCGGGTTTGATAAAATTGTTCACCATCTCAGCCTTGCGAGAGGCAGGTTGGAAAAAGTCAGGCATACTTTCATAATACTCAACCAATCTATCCTGATACTTACTCAAACGCAAGAAATAAGACTCTTCTTTAGAGTCAATACATTCTCTGCCGCAATCGGGACATTTGCCGTCAACTAGCTGTGAAGCGGTAAAGAAAGACTCGCAGGGCACACAATATTTACCTTCGTAAACCGACTTATAAATATCATCCTGCTCATAAAGTTTTTTGAAAATCTTCTTTACGGCATCCTCATGGTCCAAATCGGTAGTACGGATAAAGCGGTCATATGTTACATTTAAGCAATCCCAAACCGATTTAATCTCGCCCGCAACCTTATCTACCAATTCTTTCGGAGTTACGCCCATTTCCTTTGCGTTTTCCTCTATTTTCTGACCGTGCTCATCAGAACCGGTCAAGAAATGCACGTCAAAACCTTTTTTACGCTTATAACGTGCAATCATATCGGCCAAAACAATATCATAAGAATTTCCGATATGCGGTTTCTTTGAAGCATAGGCAATGGCCGTTGTAATATAAAATTTTTCTGGCATTTAAATTCCTTCTTTCGTGCGAATGAGCACATTTTTACACATAATCACACCCGACTAAACCAATCTTATATTTTATCGGTAAATTGTGACTATGCTTAATAAATTTTCTTATTTTAATATTTTACCACTAATTAGTAATAATTACAAGACAAAACAAAGAAATTTATCTAAACATATTCAATAGCGTCCCAACACCGATTTCTCTTGATATCAGGCACATTATATGATAGTATAATTAATAGATTTACCGAATTTTGAGTTGGAGGTATTTTATGAAACTGAATAAATTAATTTCTTGCCTTTTATCAGTGATTTTAATTGTTTTCTGCGTTCAAACCACCGCCGGTGCAAAAGAGCAGGCTATTGGCAATGGAATGGGCGTCTTTGAAGGGCTTACATATCGCACCTTTACTGACGGTACTGCCACTATTACTAAAGGTAATACCTATAAATCCGGAACAATTGAAATTCCCGTTGAAATTGACGGTTATATTGTAACCGCAATCGGCGACTATTCTTTCCAATACTGTAAAAACATGCAAGAGGTTATTATTCCGCCTACAGTTACCTATATAGGATACAGCGCATTTTACGGTTGTGAAAAGTTAGAGACTGTCACAATACCCGACAGTGTAACTGAAATTCAATACGCCGCTTTTGCCAAATGCAATTCCTTAAAAACCGCCAAAATTGCAGATATGGTCGCTTGGTGCGCCGCCAAGATTGACGGTCCATATGCTAATCCCGCACACATCACGGGTAAGCTTGATTTCGGAACCTCAATGACTAACTTTGTTATTCCGTCCTATATATCCTCAATCGGTGCCTATTCTTTTTACGGCTGTAAGGATATAACATCTATCGTAATTTCAGAGGGTATTACCGAAATCGGTGAATGTGCATTCTACGGTTGTGAAAATCTTACCAATATTAATGTTCCAAAGAGTGTAATAAAAATAGAAGACGGTGCATTTTCCGACTGCGATAAGCTGTCTGTTGTCGATGTTTCTTTAGATAATGACTACTACAAAAACCTTGACGGTGCTTTGGTTGAGATTGAAACCAAAACTCTGATACGCGGTTTTAACAACACCGTCGTCCCAAATGACGGCAGCATTGAAAGAATTGCCTCTTATGCTTTCTCCGGTTGTGAAAATATTGCTTCCATTACCTTACCTGACTCCATAAATTATCTGGGTGCAAGTACGTTTAAGGATTGCAAAAAGCTTAGTTCAGTAACTTTACCTTCCGGCTTGACCGACATTAATTCCGGCCTTTTTTCCGGTTGCTCGGCCTTAACTCAGTTCACTATCCCGCAAAGCGTGTCCCGTATCGGCAGTAACGCTTTTCGCTATTGCACAAGTCTTGCTTCAATTGAGCTTCCCAACAAAATCGTAGAAATTGATGATTTTGCTTTTGCTGATTGTACATCGTTAACCTCTCTTGAACTGCCCGGCTCTCTTAAGAAATTAGGAGAGGGTATCATTGCAGGCTCAACTGCAATTACATCGCTTAAGGTGAAAAGCGGTTCTGCTTTCTACAGTCAAAACAACTGCATTATCAAAAATGGATTTGTATGGGCAGGTTGTAAAACATCCCGTATTCCTGATGATAATTCAATTTCAATGATTAGAAACTTCGCATTCAGCGGCCAAACCGATATGACTCAAGCTTTAATTCCCAAAAGTGTACAAGATATAGGTGTTGGTGCTTTTGATGGCTGTACCGCTCTCAAAAACATCTATTACGGTGGAGATGAGAATGACTGGTGGTCCATTAAATTAAGCGGACAAAATGAGCCTTTGGTTCAGGCTGAAAAACTATATGAAAACACAAATATGCCCGAAATAATCTTTCCCGATGCTACTGACTCCAACATTGGTACTATCAGCGGTGAAAACAAACTTTTAATTTGGATTATTGCCGGGATAGGTTTAATTTTAATTGCCGGTGCTGTAACTACCGCTATTATATTTAAGCGCAAAAGAAATAATACATAAACCCAGAATCAAATATTTATCTGAGCCTAAGAGGAGAAATCCTGCTTAGGCTTTTTGCTTTTATGATAGTAAAAATATATCAATCGAAAACACAAAATCAAATTGAAGAATTTCGATAATTTTAAAATTTTTGAATTTTTTTAAAAAACACTTGACAACTTCACTTTAAAGTGGTAAAGTATACCTGCAAACAGTTTATTGCTTTAAAGCGCAACGGTTTAAAGCAATAACAATATTTTAGAAAAGGGTTGTTTTAAAATGTCATTTGTTCCTCAGGTTTTATCTATCTCTCCAACCGTGTTAATATCGGTGCCGATGCTTTTATGTTTTTTCGGACTGATGGTCGGAGTAGGACTCGCCTGCCGTAAGCACTCAAAAAGTGTTGACAGTTTTGTTTTGGGCGGTCGCAATGTCGGAGCTTGGCTTACCGCCTTTGCTTTCGGTACATCCTATTTTTCTGCAGTTATTTTTGTAGGTTACGCCGGTCAGTTTGGTTGGAACTTCGGCCTTGCATCGACTTGGATTGGTCTTGGTAACGCCTTCATCGGCTCACTTTTAGCTTGGGTGGTTTTGGGCCGTCGAACAAGGGTTATGACTCAACATTTAGGTTCCAAAACTATGCCCGACTTCTTTGAAAAGCGTTATGACTCCAAAAATCTTAAAGTTATTGCCTCATTCATTGTTTTCGTCTTCCTTATTCCCTACACCGCATCACTTTACAACGGTCTTTCCTCGCTGTTCAATAATGTTTTCAACATTCCTTACTGGGTTATTGTTGTAGCTATGGCAATTCTGACCGGTATATATGTAATTTTTGGCGGATATATGGCAACTGCTATCAACGATTTTATTCAAGGTATAATTATGCTGGTCGGCATTATTGCAGTTATCATCTCGGTTCTGAATCAAAACGGCGGATTTATAAAAGCAGTTGAAACCTTAACAAACAGTGAGCACGGCGGTGCGGAGTACACCTCGATGTTCGGTCCTAATCCGATTTTCCTTTTCTTTGTTGTAGTTTTAACCTCTTTAGGTACTTGGGGACTTCCGCAGATGGTCGGTAAGTTCTACTCTATAAAGGATGAAG
>JAZSCC010000200.1:0-1869 GCA_045602685.1 Acutalibacteraceae bacterium
AAATAGTTTTACACTTTTCACCCATAATAACATTGGTCTTATCTGTGTTAAAATTCAGCACAACGGACTTTAAATTGTCACCAAACACCGATTTCATTGAATTAATAAATTCATCCTTAAAGGGCAGTTTAAAGCCATTTAAACACAAACAAACCATAATTTCACCGGTTACAACGGCTTTGCGGAAATAAATATGGCGGACAAGTCCTTTATGCTCGGTTTCATTATATATTGAAATTTTATTTTCAATCAAAAATTTTTTAAATTTTATAACAGCTTCTGAAAATTCAGGCGGTTGAAGTGCACAGCTTTCACAAGACACAACCCTATGACTGTGACCGGCAAAAAAACCGATTTTAACCTCACCTTTTTCAAAAGACACGGGATACTGTGCTTTATTACGATAACCAAACTCAGACAAGCCTAAAATCTGCTCAAAATCCGGCTCAACAGTACCAATTCTTTTTAAATTATTTTTAACATGGTTTTCTTTTATTAGAAGTTCCTTTTTGTAATCTATATGTCTGAACGAACAGCCTCCGCACTGCGGAAAACTTTTGCAGTTGTTCTCAATTCTGTCTTTAGAAGGTTTTATAATCTCGTAAATTTTAGCAAATGCACAGTTTTGTTTAACCTTTAAAATATGTGCAATGACACTGTCCCCGGTAACTGCAGAATCAACAAAAACGGTAAAACCGTTTGATTTTCCGACACCGGCGCCCTGAAGTGTAGTATCAATAATTTCTAAATTTACTAAATCGTTCTTTTTCATAAAAATTCCTTTGAATAAACAGAAAATATCGGTCAAAAATAAAAGCGAAAAGGAGTGAAAAAAATGTTTGATAAAATTTGTCTTATTCTTTTAATCATCGGAGGACTTAACTGGGGTAGTATTGGCTTGTTCCAGTTTGACATTGTCGCATGGCTTTTTGGAGGTCAGGATGCACTCTTAAGCCGAATCGTCTACACACTTGTAGCATTGGCAGGCGTTTGGTGCATTTCGTTACTATTCCGTGATACTACCGAGGCCGGCGACAGCGATATTCATACACCGATGGTTGGCGGAGCAGACTAAACCACAAATATTCAGCATACTTTATCGGGAGGAAAATCCTCCCATACATATTATTTCCCGTCCCAACGCCCCTTTGCTTTAAAGGGTTTCGGGGCGGTTTTGGTTTTTATATTAGATTTTCCTTTTTTGCATACAGTTGTTTTATTGTTTTGGCTATTTTGACCGCCACCAATAGTTTTGTGTTGACTAAAAACGGGTACATTGATAAGACAGTCAGGACCGTTACCGATTAAATCAGTACGACCGCAATCTTTAAGAGCCTTTAATACAATAGGCTTATTTTCGGGTTTAAAATACTGTAACAACGCCCTTTGCTCTGCTTTTTGAGAGGGCGTTTTCGGTACAAAAACATAGTCTAAGGTATACGGGTCAAGCTCGGTATAATACATACACGTAGAGATAGTGCCGGGTGTGGGATAAAAATCCTGAACCTGTTCGGGACGCATCTTATTTTGCTTTAAAAATAAAGCCAGCTCAATAGCATCACTCATTTTACAACCGGGGTGACTTGACATTAAGTAAGGTACTAAATATTGTTCTTTACCAACCTGTTTTGTGATTTTGTAAAACTTATTAACAAATCTTCGGTAGGTTTCAATATGCGGTTTACCCATTTTGTCGAGTACACTGTCACTGCAATGTTCAGGTGCAACCTTTAATTGACCGCTGACGTGGTGTTGGACTAATTCTTTAAAAAAGTCGTCATTTTTATCCTCTAAAAGATAGTCAAAACGAATTCCGGAGCGTATAAAAACCTTTTTAACACCTTTAACAGACCTGATTTTTCTTAAAAT
>JAZSCC010000201.1:0-2585 GCA_045602685.1 Acutalibacteraceae bacterium
TTTTTATATAAATAATAAATTCTGTATATTTTAATTTCTGACGTTATCGATAAATAACGGACATTTCACTGAAAAATCAGTTTTCCCATTGCTCATTTTCACACTTTTTAAAAAACTTACGAACAGCTTTTTGGTAACTTGCAGTCTCGGTAACATAGCTCATTCCGTGGCCTGCACCGGGAACGATAAGCAGTTGTTTGGGTGCAGATGTTGCAAGGTAGTTCTCAAATGTCATATCAATTGGCACAAATTTATCGTCCGAACCGTGCACAAATAATATAGGTCGGGTATTAACCGCCAATGCATCAATAGTTGAATAATCGTCACCGCTGAATTTTGCCTCACGTTTAATTATAGCATTGGCAATAGGATAGGTAAGCTTTTCATTCATTCTTAAATTATTATCCAGAACATGCTTCCAGATTGCATGTGGCGAAGTAAAACCGCAATCTGCAATAATACCCTTTACACAATCAGGAAGGTCACAGCCCGATGCCATAAGCACTGTAGTGGCTCCCATTGAAACTCCAAGCAAATATATCGGTAAATCATTTCCGAAACGCTCTACGATATACTTTACCCATAAAGCGCAGTCATTTCTTTCCAACACACCGAACCCAATGTAATCTCCCTCACTGTCATTGGTTCCGCGTTGGTCAGGCATAAGCAGCATACAGTGTTCATCGTGCAAAAAGCCAACCGAACAACTGAAATCAGTCCACCAATTTGACCGCCATCCATGCATTGCGAGGACAATTCTTTGAGGATTTTCACAGCGATACAAGCTACCGGTCAGATTCAATCCGTCGTGACTTACGATTGACACGGGTTCAGTTGGCAGAGCCTTGGCCTTTTCGGCCGCCGCTGCAATATCCTTTACACGCGGGTCATCTAAAAGTCCTCCCGAAATTTTGGACCGGAACTTATATGGCAATTTAACCTTAACGCCTTCCCTGCGCACTGCGGCGCTGACCAACAACCTTCCCGACAGATAAACAGCACCTGCCAATGCAGCAGTTAAAACACCGGCAGTTACCATCAATGCCTTTGCGCTTTTCTTCATAAATCCTCCGTTACATACAATTAATATTATCTCAGAAAATTAATACCTTTATGAATATTTTCGATTACAACGCTACCGTTACTCTCGGCGTGCTCACCGTCAAGCGACCAATCAAGTTTGCCATCAAAATCAATCTTGATTTTTGACGATTTATAAAACTCAATTTGTCCGTTATCGAAATTAGAAGTGGTTATAGCAGTTATAATTTTGTTGAGCTCTATAATATTGCGGGGCTTTTTAACCAAGGCAACCTCAAAAACACCGTCGCTCATATCAACAAGCTCATCCTTCAGTTTGACAATTCCGGCAACCGACGTTGAATTGGTAGCCGATACAAAAATATATTCGCCTGAAACAGTTAAATCATCCATTTCAATCGTCGCATTATAGCTTTTGATGGCAGTAATTTCCTTAATTCCACCTAAAACGTAAGCAAAATGGCCTAACACATTCTTTATGTCCTGAGAAACACTGTAAGACGTGGCAGAAAAGGCACCAAAACAAGCAACATAGGTAAAATATCTGTCGCTGTTAAAACAACCGATATCAATAGGATTTACCTTTCCTGTTGCAATAATTTCAGCAGCTTTTTTAGGACTTGATGACAACTTCATACTTGTCGCAAAATCATTTGTACTTCCTGCCGGTATATATCCTAAAGATATTTTACTTTTTTTATTCATAAGACCGCAAATTGTTTCGTTTAATGTGCCGTCTCCGCCGAAACATACCAAAGTATCATACCCTTCAGACTCGGCATTTTGAGCGAGTTCTATTGCATGGCCGCGGTATTCAGTCAACTTAACCGTAACCTCAAAATCATTCTTTTGAAAGACTGATACCACATCAAGTAAAGTGGTTTTAGCCTTCATTTTGCCTGACACAGGGTTGACTATAAGCAATAACTTTTTCATATTTCCCACCCGAAATCTTACTTAACTAAACGTTTTTCAAAATATATTTTTTGAACCTTATTAACAATAAAACAAGCCAAAAAAGCAATCAATACGCCCAATATAATTCCACCCAAGACATCGGTCGGGTAATGAACGTATAAATAAAGACGTGAAAAAGCAATAATTGAAGCCAAAGCAATAGCAGGAATACCAAAGCGTTTATCGTTTATAAGCAATACCGTTGCCGCCTCAAAACTTGCTAACGTGTGTCCTGACGGGAATGATTTATCGGAAAGACGTTCAATCAGCAACTCCATCTCAACACCGGGCATATCATAAGGTCTTATACGGGCAATCAATGGTTTTAAGGTAAGATTGCCGATAATCAATCCCAGTATCAGTGCAACTCCAACCATCGCACCTGTCTTTCGAGTTTTTTTAAAAATAAGCATCGCGACTGCAACAATTATCCAAAATATACCTGCATCGCCTAATTTGGTTATAATTGGCATAAACCAATCCAATGCATTGCAACGTAAATGTTCCTGAATAAAATCTAATATCTTTAGCTCAAACCCGTTCATCTTTATATCACATCACCTTAGTCATTATTCACCATATCATAA
>JAZSCC010000202.1:0-7465 GCA_045602685.1 Acutalibacteraceae bacterium
CCAAGGGCTAAAACAACAATGTCAGGAGAAGGGTTAAAATTATAATTTTTAGTAGTATCCGAAAAATATCTTAATTTTGGATATACTGTTTGCATTGAAACGGGATTTTTGCCCCAACCTATTCCATCACTTGCGGTTATACCGCTATTGGCAATTATAGAGTAATCGGCATTAAGTTTTTTAGCCGTTAAATAAGGCCAACCTCTGGTAGCGTCCTGGTAAAGAGGAGCACCCTCGGTTCCCAGGTTACCGGTTGTCAAACTGCCATAACTCGCAGTAACGGAATCTCCTATAAATTCCACATAAAGTTCATTTTTGTTTTCTGCCGCTAAAATCTCACCGTTTAGCGTAATGCTTTGAATTCCAAAGGCAGCATGTGAGGCCTCTGTTTGTTTGAGAATTTCAATGGTATGAACACCCGATGGCAGATTTTCAGCAATGGTAAAGGTGCTTGTTCCGCTTTTTGAAATTCTAAATGGATAATTTGTTGAATTTGATTTCCAATTGCTTGAACTGTTGTCGGCAGGTATACGTTGATTTTCATACTGAACTACACCGTCAACAATAACAGTAAAGTATAAACCATAGCTTGAAGAGGTTGAGATTCGAGTGGTATTTAATTTAATAGAAACGTCACCTGAACAATTAGCCTTAAATTTTATGCCGGAAGCAGACCAATCTAAAAAAAGTGCGTTGTCAACAATTTCGGTTCTTCCTTGGCTTATGTATTTGCCTTTAAGGTCGGTAATATTAAAGGTAGTTGTTGCTGCAAAAGCAGGAACAGTAAAAGAGCTTATCAGTAAAAACATGCAAAGGAAGAAAACTATAATTTTTTTCATAATAATACACCTCTTATTTTATATATCCAACGGCAGATTTTGCCGCTAAAATTCCACTGCTCCATGCCCATTTTAAGTTGAAGCCGCCGCAGTCTCCGTCAATGTCAAGAATTTCTCCGGCTGCAAAAAGACCCGGAATAATTTTTGACATCATAGTTTTACTGTCAAATAACGAGGTAGCAAGACCACCTGCAGTAACCTGAGAGTTAACAAAACCGGTGTGCCCCAAAACCTTGAATTTAAAGGATTTAAGGGCGTCCGCAATTTTTTCTATGTCCTTTTTGTCGAGACTGCACACTTCTTGAGAAAGTTTGAATCCGCAGTATTTTAAAACAACCTGTCCCAGTCTCTTATTTAAAAGACCTGTAAAAAACTCTTCAAGACTGCGCTCTTTAAGTGTTTGCACTCTGTTTTCTAAAAGGGTTAAAAGCTCTGCTTTGCTTTTGTCAGAAAACAGGTCAAGAAAAATATAATATTCGCCTTCGTCTCTGAAAGCATTTCTTGAAATTTGCATAATAGGGGGGCCCGAAAGACCATAATCGCAGAAAAGTACCTCGCCAAACTCTTGACGCACCAAAGAATTTTCTTTGTAAAGGCCCACCAAAGCATCAATTTTAATGCCTTTAAGTTGTTTTACAAAATCGGTTTCTGTCTTTATTTGCACAATAGCGGGGGACGCTTTAACCCCCTTGTGGCCTAAGTCTTTGAGCAGCCGGTAAACCGAGCCGTCGGAGCCTAACTTTTCGCCACCTGAAAAAAGACCTGCGGCAACAATAAGAGCCTTGGTATGTATTTGGAAGCCCTCACCTGAAACAGCAAAGATTTTACCTTTCTTTATTTCTTTTACTGTATGAGAGCAAAGAATTTCTACACCAAGTCTTGCACACTCAAAGCGCAAACAGTCTACTACAGACGACGCCTGAAAGGAAGAGGGGTATAGTTTACCGTTTTCCTCAGAAAACTCTATACCAATAGCAGAAAAGAAATCTTTTATCTTCTCATTAGAGAATGTGTCTAATGCAAAGCCGGCAAAAGAGGTATCTTCTCCGTGAAAACGAGCAAGAGATTCGTCGGTATTAGAAATATTACATCTTCCGTTTCCGGTAGTAATAAGCTTTTTGCCAACGCGGTCAAGCTTTTCTAAAACGGTTACCGAAAGATTAGGGTTTTCTTTTTTGGCGGTAATGGCAGAGGCAAGTCCTGACGCGCCACCGCCAATAATTAAAAGGTCTTTTAAATCAGACATTTTTCACCTCTAAAATTTAAAGATAATACCAATAACTGCGCCAATGCCGATATATACAATAGGATGCTTTTTAAATTTAAAAACGCCAAAAAGCATAAGGGCAAAAAGCACAATTTCTTTAATATTAACAACTTCTAAAAAGGTTGCGCCGCTAAAGTTGAAGAAGATAGGAAGAGCTACCCTTAAAAGAGAGATTGCCAAAAGACCAATAACAGCAGGTCTTAGTGAATAAAAAACGTCGTTTACAATTTTGTTCTCTTTAAATTTTTCTAAGATTTTTGCAATCATTAAAATAACAATAATACTTGGAAGAATCAAAGAAATCGTAGCAACAATTCCTCCTAAAACACCTAAAAGAGGGCCGCCTTCAAGAAAGCCTGCTTTGTAACCTGCATAGGTTGCCATGTTTACACCAATAGGACCCGGTGTAGATTCAGAAATTGCAATCATATCGGTAAGCTCGCTCTGGGTAAACCAGTCGTAACGATTTGCAATATCCATAAGAAAAGGAATAGTAGCAAGGCCACCGCCTACTGCAAAAAGCCCTGTTTTAAAGAATTCGAAGAATAAATATATAAAGGTCATATTATTTATCCTCCTTTTTATCGGTAATGGCTTTAAAAATCACACCTGCAACTGCAGCAGCAATAATTACCATAATAGGAGAAACAAAATCCACAAAGAAAATAAGCAGAAAAGAAACAAGAGCAACAATAGCGGTAAATACGTCCTTTATTCCTGATTTGGAAAGTTTTAAAATAGCTTGAATTATAAGAGCGCAAACGGCAACGCTTATACCTGCAAAGGCGTGGTCGATAATTTCGTTTCCTGCAAAAAAGCCTAAAACTGAGGCCAAAAGGGTAATTATGACAATAGAAGGTGTAATAACACCAAGGGTTGCAAAAATACCACCCAAAACACCCTTCCTTTTGTAGCCAATAAAGGTCGCAGTATTAACGGCAATGATACCGGGGGTGCACTGGCCAACGGCAAAATAATTCATAATTTCTTCCATGGTAACGTATTTGCGATTTGTAACAAGCTCACGTTCCAGCATAGGAAGCATAGCATAGCCTCCGCCAAAGGTCATTATGCCAATTTTAAAAAACAAACCATAAAGGGTTAAAAGCTCTTTCAATTATTTCTCTCCATTCTCTTTTTTTGCAATGGTTATAACAGTTAAAATATTCTCTTTTACAGAGAATTTAATTTCATATGAGGCAAAATCCATTATATAAATTCTTTCAGGGTCGTTTTGATAAGCAGGTCTAGGGTCCTGCCTTAAAACACCAACTAAAGCAAGGCGCTTTTCCTCACTTAAAATATTGTGGCAGTCATTTTCAAAAACCACCGAAAGAGTTTTCCTGGGGGTTTCATCGGTAAATCCGCCAAGGGCATCAGGATAAGAATCTGCATAAGGAATGTATGGCTTAATATCAAAAATAGGAGTGCCGTCTAAAAGGTCAGCGCCTGCTATATGCAAAATAACACCCTGTTCTTTAGTCTTTTCAATTCTTTCAAGCTTTACACAGGAAAGACCAATAGGATTTGGTCTGAAGGGGGAACGTGTGGCAAAAACACCCATGTATTTGTTCCCACCAAGTCTGGGAGGGCGCACCTGAGGAGACCAATTTTCTCTTACTGCTTTAGAAAATTTCCAAATAAGCCAGATGTGAGAAAAGCCTTCAAGACCCTTAAAAGCGTTAAAGTCGTTAAACTCATCTTCAAAGACGATTTGAGCCTTGAGTTCCTTTACAAGACCGCTTTGTCTCGGAATACCAAATTTTTCGGAGAAATCACTCTTTATATGACCAATTTCTTTCATATTAAAAGTATTATACATAATCACTTCTCCTCCTTATATAACTATAGAATTAAATTGTTAAAATGTCAATATTAGGTTTATGTGACAATATTAAGAAATTACCACAATATATTGACACAAACCGACAGAATTGGTATAATTAGAGTGTATTTGAAGAAAAGGAATTATATGTATGAGCATATCAAAAAAGGTTTTATCAATAGTGCTTTGTGTGTGTCTGCTGGTAGCTTCCAGTGGGCTTAATATGATTGCCTTTGCAGCAGATACGTTGTATACGGGAATAGTTAATGTAGATGATGTGCTCAACGTCAGAGCATCCACCTCTACAAGCAGTAGTGTTATAGGAAAGCTTTACAAGGACGATACTGTTACTATTTATGGTAACAAGATTTTAAGTGGTGGTATTAATTGGTATAAAATAAACTATAAAGGCCAAACAGGCTATGTAAGTGCTTCTTATATTGTAAACGTTAAGGTTATACCGGAATATAATCATGACGCCACCTTTGAAGAAAACCTAACGGCACAGGGCTTCCCCGAAAGCTATAAGGTTCTCCTTAGAAAGCTCCACGCAAATCATCCTGAATGGGTGTTTTTAAGTGATAAACTAAACGTTTCCTGGGCGGATGCTTTAAAAGCGGAAAGCAAGGTAGGGACAAGCCTTGTTCATAGCAGTCTTGATGATTCTTATAAATATATGGGCAAAAACGCTTATAACTGGAGTCAAAAAGCATATATTCCCAAGGACGGAGCCGATTGGGTAGCCGCTGAGCCTTCGGTAGTTGCTTATTATTTAGAACCGCGAAACTTCCTTAACGAAGAATATATTTATCTTTTCTTAAATCAGGCTTATGACGAAAGATTTCAGACTAAAGAAGGATTAAACAAAATTCTAAAAGGCACCTTTATGGAGGGGGCCTTCCCTGAAAGTACGTATAATACATATGCCGATGTGTTAATGGATGCATCTAAAAAAGCAGGAATTAGCCCCTACGTATTAGCTGCAACAATTATTCAGGAACAGGGAGTAGACGGTTCTGGCAAAAGCATTTCAGGTACACAAAAGGGCTATTCAGGAATTTATAACTATGTAAATTATGGCTCTTATGCCGCCGACGGTATGGATGCTGTAACAAGAGGCCTTTGGGTAGCATCTAAAACAGGCTCCTATGGCAGACCTTGGAACACACGAGCCAAAGCCATTTTAGGCGGAGCAGAATTCTATGGAAGCGATTATATTAAAGCAGGGCAAGATACCCTTTATTATAAGAAGTTTGACGTAATAACTTCTTCTCTTTACGACCATCAGTATATGACAAATATAAGCGCAGCCGCGTCAGAGGCAACAAAGCTTAAAAAGGCATATGCAGGAGCAGAATCTTCTGGGGCAAAGTTAACCTTTAGTATCCCGATTTATAAAGATATGCCCGAGAAAAATTCTACGTCTTTGCCCACCAAAAAAGGTGCTAACAACTATTATTTATCGGCGCTTGCTCTAAAAGGCTATAACCTTACACCTACATTTGATATGTATACAAACAACTATGAGTTGATTGTAGACTCCTCGGTAGAAGAGGTATTTGTTACCGCAACAGCGGTAACAGGTGCTACAGTTAGCGGAGTAGGCGCGAAAGCATTAAAAGACGGTGTCAACACACTGAAAGTAACGGTTGCCGCCGCTTCAGGCAAAACTGCAGAATATGTGTTAACAGTTACACGTAAAGAGGGAGGCAATACACAAAAACCAAGCGCCCCGTCTATAGATACAAGTTATAAGGTAGGAGACGAACTAGCTGGTATTACTCCGTCAACAAGCGTAGCCTCCTTTATGAAGAATATAAAAATTAATAATGGTACCTCAAGGCTTGTTACTTCAGGCGGTAGCGGTAAAACGTCAGGTTATGTGGCAACAGGTGACATATTGATTGTTTCTTCTTCAAGCGGCGAAGCCTTTAGAAAAACAATACTGATTTATGGCGACACCAACGGCGACGGAAAAGTAAGCATTGTAGACCTTGCCAACGTGCAAAAGCACCTTTTAAAGGTTAAATCTCCATCCGGTATTTATGCAAAAGCTTTCGATACCAATAAAGACGGGAAAATAACAATTATCGACCTTGCTAACGTGCAAAAGCATCTTTTAAAGGTCAATTCTATAAAACAGTAAAGGGGTTTAAAAAATGAAAAAAGCAGTAAAAATTTTAACAGTCTTTCTAAGCCTGGTTTTTGTTCTTACAGGTATGTTTGCAATGAATGTTTCTGCCGCAGGCACAACCTCGGTTGCCTTTAGCAGCAATAGCCTTAACGTAGGAGATAAACTTACCGTAACCGTTAGATTTTCCGCATCTGAAACAATGTATGCCGTTAGCGGAACTCTGAATTACGATAGCTCGGTGCTTAAGTATGAGTCTGGCGAGGATGCTAACTCGGGCGGTGCAGATACTGTGCTTATAGCAGGTTCTGCCAACGGACAGACAAAGTCTGTAAAAATAACCTTCACTGCTAAAAAAGCAGGCAGCTCAAACATAGCTCTCTTAAACCCTGTTTATGTGGGAGACATAGAAAACAAAATGTCAGGCTGTAGTGCTAATGTAACCGTTAAGGACAAAAATGCGGTGCAGTCCTCTAACGCAAACCTTAAATCCCTTTGGATATCCGCAGGCACTCTCAGTCCTGCTTTTTCTCCAAGCACAACCTCTTATACAATTAAAATTCCTAACGATAAGACTGTTTTAACTGTTAGTGCTATTCCGGCAGATTCTACTGCAACTGTTAGTGTACAGGGCAGCAAGGAGATGAAGGTAGGTAACAACAAGCGAGTGGTAAAAGTTACTGCCGCCAACGGAACCGTTAAGGAGTATACTCTTAATATCTCTCGTCTTGATGCTTCAGGAAATGAGGTAAAAGACCCTGAGGAAAAGCCTACAACTCCAGAGGAGCTTAAAGTTGTAGTAGAAGGCAACCCAATGATAATTGCCGATAATTTCCCAACCGAAAATCTTCCTGCAGGTTTTTCTGTAGCCGCATACAAATACAAAGAAAAAGAAGTTTCTTCTGTAACAGACGGAACAACAACTCTGCTTTATTTAACCGATGAAGCTGGAGAAAACGGAGCCTTTTATGAGGTGGCAGAGGAAGGCGGATTTGTAAAGTTTATCTATATTCAAAATGCAGTTAATACCTATGTGATTTTAACTCCTGAAAGTGATAAAATTCCTGTTGGTTATACTGCCTTTGAAACAACAATAGGTTCTACCACAGTTACCGCTTACAGAAACGAGACAGAGAGTGTAACAGACTTTGTTTTAATCTATGCTAAGGGCGTAGATGGAAATATCGGTTGGTATAGATACGATACAGTTGAAAAGAGTCTTCAAAGAGCGGTTGGATTTACCTTGGAAACTGAGCCAAAGGAAGAAGAACCAACAACACTCTTAGGAAAAATTAAAAACTTCTCAGATAACGAAAAAATTGCCGCAATTACAATAGTTTCCGTAATATTGCTATTAGTTGCTGCTTTAATAGTACTTATAGTAAAAATTGCCTCCTTTGGCA
>JAZSCC010000203.1:0-3900 GCA_045602685.1 Acutalibacteraceae bacterium
GTGAAAACGGTGTTCACCGTCTTGTGCGTATTTCTCCGTTTGATTCTTCGGGAAGACGTCATACATCGTTTGCATCATTAGAAGTAATGCCCGAGATTACCAATGATGTAAACATTGAAATCAGAGATGAGGACTTAAGGGTTGATACCTACCGTTCAAGCGGTGCCGGCGGTCAGCACGTTAATAAAACCGAGTCGGCTATCCGTATTACTCACTTACCCACCGGTATCGTGGTTGCATGTCAGAATGAGCGTAGCCAGATTCAAAACCGCGAGGTTGCTATGACAATGCTCCGTTCAAAGCTGGTTGAGATTAAGGAAAGAGAGCATTTGGAAAAAATTGAGGACATCAAGGGTGTCCAAAAGGAGATAGCATGGGGTTCGCAGATTCGTTCCTATGTATTTATGCCGTATACGTTGGTAAAAGACCACCGTACCGGATTTGAGTCGGGTAACGTTGGTGCTGTTATGGACGGTGAGCTTGACGGATTTATAAATGCATATTTAAAAGCTGCCTCTAAAAACGAACTTGGCAATTTTTCAACTGAGGATTAAATATATTGAATATAAAAAACCAACCGCCTAAGACAAGTCTTAGGCGGTTGGTTTTATCTTCTATATAAGTAATTTAAATGCTTGTACAGCTTGCAGTCTAAGGAATTTAACTGTTCTTTTGTCAAACGAAACGTCCAATTTCCTTCGGCTTGGCCGGGGGTGTTAAGCCGTGTATCCGAACCATATTTAAGCAAATCCTGAATTGGAAAAATCACTGTTTTAGCATGGCTTGCCATCATAGTTGCAATAATTCGGTCATAGCAGGCATCCCAGTTTTTGTCAAAATAACCGCAGTATTCTAGCATACCTTTGCGAGCTTCCTCGTTCAATTCCCAAACATAGCCTAAAAGGGTATTGTTGTCGTGAGTGCCGGTGTAGGCAATACAGTTTTCGGGATAGTTATGCGGTTGGTGCAGCGAGTCGCAGTCTGATAAAAAGCCGAATTGAAATACTCTCATACCGGGAAAACCGCTGTATTTTACAAGGTCAATTACCTCGGGTGTGACGTCGCCTAAATCCTCGGCAATGATAAAATTTTCACTAGTGATTGAATTAATCATATCAATAAAGTCTTTGCCGGGACCTTTTATCCAACGGCCTTCCTTGGCGGTTTTGGCGGCTGCCGGTACACTCCAATAGGACTCTAAGCCTCTGAAATGGTCAATTCTGACTCCGTCAAAAAGGGAAAACATATTTTGAATCCTTGCTTTCCACCAACTGTAGTCATCGGCTTTCATTTTCTTCCAATCGTATAACGGGTTACCCCAAAGCTGACCGTCAGCAGAAAAATAGTCGGGCGGCACACCTGCAACGTCGGTTGGTTTATAATCACTGTCAAGTAAAAATAAATCCTTGTTACCCCAAACATCACTGCTGTCGTATGCTACGTAAATCGGAATATCGCCGATAACCTTAATACCTTTAGAGTGTGCGTAGTCTAAAATCAGTCCCCACTGACGAAAAAATTCATACTCAATAAATTGCCACATAAAGAGAATGTCTGCATCCGGCAATTCGACAACCCATTCGGTCCATTCCTTTTCACCGTTAGCGTTTTTCAAAGCCATAAACTCACAGCATTGCTTTATGTAAGGCCGTTTCTCAATAAATTCCATTACTTTGCTGCGGTCGGTTAAACGTTTTGATGCGGCTAAAAGTAAATCCATTCTTTCGGTGCGAAGCCGGTCGAATTCACAAGAGTGGGGAGTTTTTTGTTTTGCGTTTTTTAATTCATCAGCAGTAACCAAACCCTGCTCAAACAGTATTTCAAGGTCGATAAAAAACGGGTTTCCACCGAACGCGGAATATGATTTATAGGGTGAATTGCACTCATCAACCATTGTAAAAGGAAGTACTTGCCAATAAGAAAAACCGCAGGAAGCTAAAAAGTCGATAAAATCCTTTGCCTCTTTGCCGAATGTGCCTATGGAATATTCACCGGGGAGGGAGGATATGTGCATTAAAACGCCGCTAGCCCTAGCCATAAATTAAAACTCCTTTAAATGAAACCATAATAAATTCAAGTTAAACAAATCATCGCTGCTAAATTGCCGCGTTGACCGTTTGTGTATCGGTGAGAGAAAAATTCCTTGTGTAAACATTTGGTACATAAATCGGTTACCGAAATGTTTTGAGGACTTATCCCGGCCAAAACAAGAGTACGACGGTTGATTTCCCATAAATCAATGTGATATTTACCGCCGCCATCGTCGGTAATGCAGTCGGTCAAATCAATGTTGGTCATCTTTATAAATTCATTATAAACGGGCGAATCAACCTCAAAACAACATTTGCCTATCGAGGGCGCAATTCCACAACGAATGTTTTTTGGGTCACAGTTAAAGTTTGAACACATCAGTTCTACCGTTTTTTTGCCGATTTGTCCTACTGTGCCGCGCCAACCTGCATGAGAGGTTGCAATAACCTTTTTTACAGGGTCATAAAACAGTAATCCAACGCAGTCAGCATACTGCGTAACTAATGTTAATCCTTTTACGTTGGTAATCAGCCCATCGACGTTTTCATAATCACGTTCATGTACGATGCCTTTACCCGCATCGGCCTCGGTCACAACTCGAATATTGGTTGTGTGTGTTTGGTGTGACAGTACACACTTTTTATAATCAGTTCCGATGGCGTCACAGATTCTACGGTAATTTTCGGTAACGGCTTCAGGGCTGTCACCGCGCGAAAATGACATATTCATTGAGGAAAAGATACCTTCCGACACTCCGCCAAATCGTGTAGTGTAGCAGTGAGTAATGCCATCTGACTCAAGAGAGGGAAAAGTGAGGTATACCAAGCCGTTTTCATTGTGAATGTTTAGATTGTTGCTTTTCATAAAACACCTCATTTGTTACCGTCTAAGCAGATTGTGTTATCGGTTTCAATGTTAAAACCGCCGTCATAGCATTTGGCTATAACCGTGCCGACTGTGTCGGTACGGTAAATATCTGAACCTATATTTTGCAGTCTTTTTATAGTTTCGGCGTGCGGATGCCTGTAGGTATTGCCGATACCAACCGAAATTACGGAAACCTGAGGTGTAACCGTATTTAAAAATTCCTCGTTTGAGGAGTTTTCACTGCCGTGGTGGCCTACCTTTAAAATGTCGGCATTTAAGTTTATTTTTGAGTTTAGCATATCTGTTTCGGCCGGCTTTTCACAGTCGCCGGTAAAAAGAACGGTATTGGTAAAGCAATTAACAATTAAAGATAACGACCAATCGTTCATATCACTGTATATTGAATTTTCTGTAGGGTTAATTGCCGTGATAGTGTAAACTTCGTTTTGAGAGATAATGGTACCGGTGTTTAATTTTAAAGAACGGCAATTCTCGTTCGCGATAGCTGTGGTAACATCTTTAAAAACATCAGTTTCCGGTTCAAATTCATCTGGAATATTGGGAAGGCAAACCGTTAAAACACAAAATTCTTTAAAAATGTCCTCTGCTCCTCCGATATGGTCCTCGTGTGGATGTGTAAGTACAAAATAGTCGAGAGTGTCAACACCCAGGTCATCAAGATAATCGGCAATTAGCGGGCCGTCGGCACGGTTGCCGGCGTCAATTAGCATAGTTTTGCCGTCGGGAAACAATAGTAGGGAACAGTCAGCCTGCCCAACATCAAAAAAGTAAACAGTTAAACTGTCATTTGATATAATGCTCGGTTCATTGTTACATCCTGTTGATGTGACCAACAATCCTAATAAAACTAAGACACAAACTAACCGCTTCATAAAAACCCTCTTAAATTTAATATAGAAATATTGTATATTTTATTTATATTTAAGTCAAGAGGGAAAGAGTAACAGATTTTTAACGATTTGTTTTTATTTTATCAAGAAA
>JAZSCC010000204.1:0-9202 GCA_045602685.1 Acutalibacteraceae bacterium
AAAGTCAGCTGTCGTTACTTGACAGTAGTATTTTTATCGTAAGCGATAAGGTGCAAAAAGGTTTACCGCAGACCGAAGCAACCGTTGATGAGTCGGTCGTTGTTGCCGAAAACATTATGGCAATCACCGAGGATATCAAAGCGGTTAACGCTCAAAAAGCATCTTTAGAAAACGAACTTAAGCGCCTCGAACTTTGGGGAGAGGTTGACCCTGACGAAATCAATAGTTTGGCCGGTAAAGGCATTAAACTTTCTCTTTATGAAATTCCTACGGCTGAATTCAAGGCTTTGGGTGATTCGGTCAGGACTATTTCGGTAAGAAAGACCAAGCACACGGTAAATTGCCTGGTGATTGAGCTTGAGAATGAAAAAGATATTCTAAAGACACTTCAAAGCTACCGAGTAGAGCTTCCTGAAAGCTCTACTGCAAAGATAAAGTCCGAAATTGTAAAGCTTCAAAATCGAATTGAATCTTTAAAGAGAGAATTGTCGGAATACGCAGGTTATCTCCAAAGTATGAAGAATGCCGTTTTATGTTTGGAAAAGGAAGTACAGTTTGAGGTATATTCGACAGGAATGACGGAAGAAAAATTGTCGGACAATACTGAAAGTGCAGTTTCGGTAGCATATTTTAAAGGATACATCGAAGAAGATAATCTTGATAAAATTAAGTTGGCAGCCAAAGAAAACAACTGGGGACTTATAATTGAAGACCCAACTGTTGAGGATGATGTTCCGACCAAGCTTAAAAATAACAGGTTTGTAAGTCTTATTTACCCGCTGACCGACTTTTTGGGTACTGTGCCCGGCTACTTTGAATATGATATTTCGGGTTGGTTTTTAGGATTTATTTTGATTTTCTTCGGAATCATATTCGGCGACGGAGGTTACGGTTTGCTTATTACGGCGGTTGCCGCCATTCCAATTTTCAGTGCACTTTTCAAAAAGAAATCGGTTTCACCGGCCTTTTTGCTTGTCGGACTGTTTGGTCTTTCAACTGTTTTGTGGGGGACTTTGACCTGTACGTGGTTTGGACTTGCTGCCGAGCAGTTGCCGGTATGGTTGCAAAAGCTATCAATTCCGTTTATCTCAAACGTTTACGCTGAAAAATTATGGCAGCCGTTTTGGGTAAGCGGCGATGTGGGCCTTACCACCTCACAGAACTTGCAGATTTTCTGCTTTACGTTGGCGCTTGTGCAGCTTACGGCGGCACACATCAAGAGCGCTGTAAGAAACAGAAAATCACTAAGAATATTGGGTGACATCGGTTCGGCGTTACAGCTTGTCGGTATTTATTATGTCGTGCTCAGTTTGGTTGTAAACGCCGAGGTTTTCAGGTTTGGGTTGGTGCTTGGCTCAATTCCCGTCGGCACAGTTGCAATCTCATTAATCGGTGTAGGCTTTGTGATGAGCTTTGTGTTCTCGAATTACGAGGGAAGCGTTGTAAAATCAATACTTTCAAGTCTTACGAACATTGTTTCGGTACTTTTGGGAGTTGTTAACGTGTTTTCCGATATCGTCTCGTATATTCGCCTTTGGGCGGTCGGCTTAGCCGGTGCGGCGATTTCAGCTACTGTAAACGAACTTGCAGGACCTTTACTCGGAAACTTTATGTTTATGGTATTAGCTATTGTACTTTTAGTGTTCGGTCACGGTCTTAATATGATACTGAATGTGCTTTCGGTTATTGTTCACGGAATTCGTCTGAACACCTTGGAATTCTCCTCGCATTTGGATATGTCGTGGAGTGGACACAAATTTAAACCCTTTGAAGAATAATTTTTAAATAATATTTTCAAATAAAAAGGAGAATTGTTATGAATTTAGGACAGTTAGGAATAGCGTTGGCAATGGGTATTGCTGCAATCGGCTCAGCAATAGGTATCGGTATTGCAGGTCAGGCAGCAATTGGTGCTTGGAAAAAGTGTTATATGGTCAATAAGGCAGCACCTTTTATTTTAACCGTTTTTGCCGGTGCTCCGCTTACACAGACCATTTACGGATTTTTGTTGATGCAACAGATGAAAGGCTCCTCTGCTGACTCGGCATTCCTGTTCGGCTTAGGTATTGCTTCGGGTCTTGCAATGGCGCTTTCGGCTTACGTACAGGGTAAAGCCGGTGCCGCCGGTGCCGATGCTTTAGCCGAAACCGGTAAGGGCTTTTCTCAGTACATTACGGTTGTCGGTCTTTGCGAAACGGTTGCACTTTTTGCTCTCGTTTTCAGTATGGTTGCATTGGGATAACAACCGCAAAATTGAAACAAAATAATACTTTGATAAAAACGGCAGGGGAAACCTTGCCGTTTTGCCTTATAATAATTTTACCGCAAAGGAAGATTAACTCTGTTCGCGGTTTGTTTCTGGTATCGAATTTACAAATTTGTAAAAATATACTTCTTGACACAAGACGCTTGTTATAATAAAATTAATAGTGTGTAAGTTGACAATTATTTCGTGTGTGAAAGGTGTTATTGCAATGCGAAAAACCTGCTTAAAATACATATCGCTTCTGTTGATTGCGGTTATGACGCTGGTATCTCTGTCCGGTTGCGGCAAAAGCGGTGACAAGGCCGACCTCGGATACATTTCGGGCAACTATCAAATGATTATCGACTCTGTGGATAAGATTAATTGCGATTATCTGTTGGTTTACCGTAGCGGCGCAAGCTTTAGTGAGATTGATTCTTTTGTGGATTTTATGGAAAAGCTTGCGGCGTCATCATCAAAGAGCTTCCAAATCTGTCCGGATGTACTTGATATTACCGATGCAAATCAAAAAATCATACTCTTGGGAAACACTACTTATAATGAGTCCAAGACAACCGCTAAAGTCATGGACGATATTCGCTCAAACAATTATTATGACTATTTGTTAAGCGGTTATAATGACAACACCTTAAGCGTTATGTGGATGTCTAAATTCGGCCGAGAAGATGCGTTTACGTATATTCTTAACAATCTTTTAAATGACGGCTTTGATAAAACATTTAAATCCGGATACAATTATATGTATCTGAGCGACCGTTCGGACACTCCGGTTGTAACTATTAATGATATCAACATAATTCAGTATTCGGTGGTGCTGTCGGGTTCACCTTCTTATATTGAGCGAAGCGCTGCCGAGCGGCTTGTAAGTACAATCAAAAATGCCACCGGCGTTGAAATTCCGATTGTAACCGATTCTGCTGAGGAATCGACATACGAGATTTTAATTGGAGATACTAACCGCGGTGAAACATATATGGCATCGTTTTTTGCATCAAAGCGGTATGTTCTGGCACAGTATAGCAATAAGCTTATACTTCGCGGCGGACAGATTGAGGCAACCTCAAAGGCGGTTAACGATTTTGCTGATATGATACAGACGGCTTCTGTTACTGCCGCACCGTTGCATATAACTCCCAATTATTGCATAACCGATAGTATCTCAACCTACGGCGGAGATTATTTTAACGGTTATAAGTTGGTTTTCTCGGATGAGTTTAATACTGACGAAATCGACAACAAAAAATGGACGCTTGAAAACGGAGCAATTCCAACATACGGGGATGCAGCATCGCTTCTTAATATCCGTCCTGAAAATGTCAAAACAAATTCAACTGCCATGATATTGACCACCGGATTGTCCCGAGGAAATTATACCACCGGGCATATAACAACCGAGAATTCTTTCAGTATGAAATACGGGTATGTTGAAATTCGTGCAAAATACCGTTCTGCACCGGGTTATTGGATTAAAATGATTTTAACCAATCAAAACGATAAAAAAGATGACGTTGCGCAAATTGATGTGTTTAACAATTTGGGCGGTGAGGAAAGCGTTTATGCCAGTCTTGGCATTTTGGAATCCGACACATATTACAGTCATTATTTAGACCTTCATGAGCCCAAGTATGAAGCATACCGTTCGGGTGCAGTTGAAGACGGAAAGAAGTTTAATGACGATGAATACCACACTTATGGCGTGGAATGGACGCCTGAATATGTAAGGTTTTTCCTTGACGGAGTGTCTTACGGCACGGTTGAGGTTACTGCCCAAAAATACAACGACTTGCAAACCGAGATGTATATAGATTTTATGGGCGGCGTCAATATGACACCGCAGGTGGCAATTGACGAGGTTGCAATGTGGCCGATTGATTTTCAGGTTGACTGGGTAAGGGTTTATCAAAGAGAGGGCAGTACGTTTACTGACCGCACCTTGAAAACCGAACAGACAACCTCATCACAGCCCGCATTACCCCAAAAATAAGAGTAATAAGGCAATTGTCTGTAACGTTTGGCTTTTATGGCCAAGTTCAAAACAATTTAGATTCATTAAAGTTTTACAGCCCCTAAGGTAAAAAACCTCAGGGGCTGTTTTTTATAAAATCTATCTGTTCATTTCGCTTTGCGGGCCGTCTGAATTATGGGCCGCAATAATTCGGTCAACATCCCTCTTGTTAAATGCGGGCAGGTCGCCGATAATCGTATTTTTGAGAGCGCTACAGGCGTTTCCGTATTCTGCGGAGCCTGAAAATCCTAAGCCGTTTAAAAGTGCATACAATGCGCCGCCGACAAAGGCATCGCCGCTGCCGACACGGTCAACAACCTCAATATTGAAATATGGCTTAGTGCTATAGAATGTGTCCTCGTCAAAACTGTAAACAGTTGAACTGAAATTGTGCAAATTGGGGGTTACTGCTTCACGGGAAGTGGTGGCTACCATTTGACAACCGTATTCATTTGAGAAGTCTTTAATCATCTCTTTTAAGCTGCCGGTTTTCTTAAACATTCTTCGAGACGACTCCTCCGAAACAAATAAAATATCAACCAAAGGCAGAATGTCACTTATGGTTTGGCGCGCCTCATCCTCATTCCAAAGACTTGCACGGAAATTCACGTCAAAGCTTATAACCGAGCCTGCCTCTTTAAATCGAAGCATCATTTCCTTTGCGGTTTTACGGCAGTTTGGACACAGTGCCAAGGTAATACCGCTCGTGTGAAAAACACGGGTATTATTAAAAATTTCTTCCGGCAGTTCATCTATTGAAAGAGTAGTTACCGAGGTGTTTTTGCGGTCATAAATCACACTCGACTTTCTTGGACTTGAGCCGGCTTCAAAATAGTACAAACCAAGCCTTGCCGATTCAAAGCGGTCATTTACTATATACTTGTCCGAAACGCCACCGTCGTGTACTGCTCTGACAACATATGAACCGATTTCATTGTCCGGCAGTTTGGTGACAAGAGCGGTTTTACCGCCCAGGGCCGAAATTGTCGAAATCACATTAAATTCTGAACCGCCGACCCTTTTCTCAAAGGTGGTGCCTTGAATAATCCTTTCACGCCCTATAGGAGAAAGCCTTAACATCACCTCTCCAAAACCTATAGCATCAAAATTGACATGAGATTCTTTAGCGGTAAGCTTCTCCAAAAGAGTCATTCTGTTTCCTCCAAAAGAGGTTATTCGTGGTCCTTAAGCCAAGCAGCTGCCTTTTCTTTGGAAATGCTTTTAATATTTTCGGTGGGGTAAATTGACTCCTCACCGCCGTTTACATATAAAAACAGCTTGCCGTCAGGCATTTCGTAAAGAGATTCCTCATAGCCTTTTGCGTCTCCGAAATCTCCTACGGTGAACTTTTTGACCAACCTTGCAACCTCGGTATCGTATTCGCGTTTGCAGATAATCTTCTTCATAATTTTTCTCCTTAAATCAAAAAATATTCAAAATTACAAATATAGTTTATAACAAAAAATACAAAATATTATAAATTGCCGTTTTTATTACTTTTAGGTTTATAGATAAAATCGGCATAATCTCGGCAATCATAATATCCGTTAATATAGTTTACGGGTACGCCGTTTATTATAACGGTGTCTGCTTGGTCTTCGGGCCAGGATATAAGATTTTCACTGGTGCCGATTTGCCAGTAAATTGTTCGGCTTTTGCCGGTTTGGTTATTATTCAATACAACCCGTATTGCAGCAGGATGTTCACTTGTGGCCTCAACCTCAAAAACCTCTAACCACATTCCCGAACTAAACAGGATATTTTGATTTATTTCAGTTCTTAAAAGTTTTCCGTCAGGCAGATTGTCAAGCCCGTAAAAAAATTCATCCTTGACCAAAAAACCGACATTAAGGGCGGTAATTATAATCGCTAAAACAGCTACTATAGTACAAACCTTGCGTTTCATTTTAAAGCTCCTTAATACTAAAGCGTTAAACGGGGAATAATGTGTTTAAAATTTGAAGAAATGTTTAAAAGCACACAAAACGGTAAAAATCCGCCAAAACTATTAATGATGCGGCACGAGTGACTTTACCACCTTAAGTGAAATATCAAATGCTTTTACCGAGTGAGTGAGGGCGCCGATTGAAATAATATCGACACCTGTTTCGGCGACCGAACGTATTGTTTCGGCAGTGATGTTGCCGGACGCCTCTAAAAGCGCTTTGCCGTTGGCTATTTCCACAGCTTTTTTCATTGTCTCACAGTCCATATTATCAAGCATTATAATTTCGCAACCCGTAGCTAAAGCTTCCTTGACCTCGTCTAAGGTGCGGGTTTCAACCTCAATTTTTACTGTGTGGCCGATTTTTTCACGCAACACCGAAACAGCCCTTGTAATACTTCCTGAAGCGTCAATGTGGTTATCCTTAAGCATTGCGGCGTCCGAAAGATTAAAACGGTGGTTTTTACCGCCACCGCAGGTAACAGCGTACTTCTGTAAGGCGCGAAGTCCGGGCAAGGTTTTTCTTGTGTCGGTGACTGTCGCGTTGGTACCCTTTACGAGTTCTGCTGCCGTATGCGTCATCGTGGCAATTCCGGACATATGCTGAATCAGATTCAAAGAGGTGCGTTCGCCTTTTAACAACAGTTTCGTAGGACCTTCGATTTCAGCAATAATATCACCTTTTTTTATTAAATCGCCGTCATTTTTAAACTTTTCCAAGCGAAAGCTTCCAAGCAACTCAAAAACCCTCAAAGCAATGTCAATACCACATAGAACGCCATCTGCTTTAGCTAAAAAATGTGCTTTACAGGTGTGGTTGTCGGGGACAAGATTATCTGCTGCGACGTCAATGTAGTTAATGTCTTCCAAAAGGGCGGTTTTGATAATATCGTCAATATAAAATTGCATCATTTTTGGATGACCTCCTTTAATATTATTGAGGCTATGTTGGCTAAGCTTCGTGCCTCAAGGTAATCGTTTGTTATTTGAAAGCGTTTATTGTTAAGTCTTGCCGCTATGTTTTCAACTTCAGGTTGGTATTTTCTGGCTGATTCCGGGTTGGGTAGAACAAAGTGGCATTTTTGCATTATGTTTCTAATTGAGGTGCGTGTTCCCGTAGGCATAGGTGCACCGTCGACGGTGTGTACAGGTGCGGTTCCGCAAACAGAAGTGTCGTTAAAACTGCGGTTAATATCCTCAGCGGCTCTGCGACCGAAAACAAGTGCCTCAAGTAAACTGTTGGAAGCCAGGCGGTTTCTACCGTGGACACCGGTGTGGGAACATTCACCTACCGCATAAAGCCGATTAATACGTGTTCTTGAATTTAAATCAACATTAATTCCGCCCATAAGATAATGATGAGTGGGGAAAACGGGTATAAGCTCTTTGGTAATATCTACACCCTCACGCAGACAGCGTTCGTAAATCATCGGGAAACGGTCGTGGATAAACTCAGGACTCCGATGGGTAATATCAAGATAAAATTTGTCACTGCCTGTCCTGCGTGACTCAAGGATAATACCTCTGGAAACTACGTCACGGGGGGCTAACTCCAATCGTTCATCGTAGCGGTGCATAAAGCGTTCGCGATGACAGTTTACAAGGTAAGCGCCTTCGCCGCGGACTGCCTCGCTGATAAGGAAACGCTCTCGGCAGTTGTCACCGGCAAAGCCGGTTGGGTGAAACTGAATATAGCTTAAATTCTCAATACGGGCGCCGAGCGAGTGGGCAATCGAAATACCATCACCGGTGGCGATTGAAGAGTTTGTGGTATATTTATAAACGCGACCAATACCGCCGGTTGCCATTATGACATATGATGCGGCAACAGTTGTGAGCTTGCCGTCGGACAGCAAGGAAGCATAGTAACCGTTGTTAGCCTCATCCAAGAAGGCAAGTGAAGTATTTTCAACAATATCAATATTAGGTAAATTTTTTGTTGCGGCAATAATTGTCCGCATCAATTCCTCTCCCGTAGTGTCACGGTGATGGACAATACGCCGACGGCTATGTCCACCCTCTAAGGTGGCGTGAAGCTGACCGTTGATTTTATCAAATTCACAGCCCAAATCAATCATTTCGCGAACGTCATCAGGACCTTCTTTGACCAAAACGTCAACAGCTTCGGGACGGTTTTCACGTTTGCCGGCAACAAGAGTATCTTCGATGTGCAGGTCATAACTGTCATTTATTGTGTCAAGAACAGCGGCAACACCGCCCTGTGCTAAATTACTGTTACAGAGCCGCAATTCTCGCTTTGAAACCACAAGGGCGTTTATTCTACTGTCTAATTTAAAAGCGGCATAAAGGCCCGAAAGACCCGCACCAATAATTAAGACATCGTATTTATCACGCATTTTCAACGTCATCTCCTGAACATAAGAGAGAAAATATGTATATATATTTTAAGTATAGCATAGACTGAGAAAAAAGAAAAGAGAAATTATAAATAAAAAAACAACCGTCCGAATCAGGACGGTTGTTTATCGTGTCGGCATTACCTATTTTCCCGGGCCGTCACCAGCCAAGTATCTTCGGCGCAAATGAGCTTAACTTCCGTGTTCGGGATGGGAACGGGTGGACCCTCATCACAATCAACACCGACTCACTCGTTTATTGCGAGTGCGAGATGTATAATACCACACCTCTTTTAAAAAAGCAAGTGTTTTTTTAAAAAAATCTAAAATTTTTTGATTTTAATATAAAAGCTTATTTTTTGTTGTGATACTTAGAGTTCTTTCCGGCCTTCTAGGGCACGCGAAAGGGTTACTTCGTCAGCATATTCCAGGTCACCGCCGACGGGTATACCGTAAGCAAGACGGGTGACCTTTATACCCATTGATTTAACCAATCGGGAAATGTAGCTTGCAGTAGCTTCACCTTCAACCGTTGGGTTGGTGGCAATAATGATTTCGGTTACTTCACCTGATGACAGACGCTTCATAAGTTCGCGGATTTTAAGTTGTTCGGGGCCCACGCCGTCAAG
>JAZSCC010000205.1:0-6262 GCA_045602685.1 Acutalibacteraceae bacterium
CATCCATTTTTCCTTTTGTAATTTCATAGTCACGGAAAATTTGAGGATTCTTAATAATCAGTTCTGTAGCGACGGTGGTGTCAGGCACCAGAACACGGTATGCATCTCGCAGTTTTATATAATCCATACCTAACGACTCAATTTCTGCTTCAGTAATATTATAAAGTGTAATAAAGTCACCGGTATATGTGTTTTTAAGTTCAAGCGGTGTACCCTCTGCAGCAATTTTTCCGCCGTCTAAAATTACAACATAATCTGCATCAGCGGCTTCTTCCATATAGTGAGTTGTCAAGAAAACCGTCATTTTTGTCTTCCTGCGCAGATTTTCAATAAAATCCCATAACAAACTTCTGGTCTGCGGGTCAAGACCGGTTGTGGGCTCGTCCAAAATTAATATCTTCGGGTCGTGCAACAACGCTCTTGCAATATCAATTCTACGTCTTTGTCCGCCCGAAAGCTTACCAACGGTACGCTTAAGCAAATCCTTAAACTCTAACCCTTCTGCAAGGCAATTGAGTTTTTCTTTGAACTTTTTTCCTACAATATCGTATAATGCAGCACGGCTTTCAAGATTATCGTATACCGACAAAGCTCTATCAAGCACCGAGTTTTGAAAAACAACACCCAACTCGCGTTTAACAGAATCAGCATTACTGTCAAGGTCGTGAGAATCAATAACAACACTGCCGGAATCCTTTAAAAGTTGCCCACACATTATAGAAATAGTTGTGCTTTTTCCTGCACCGTTAACACCTAAAAATGCAAACAATTCACCGCGTCGTACATTGAAACTTAAATCCTGAACCGCTTTAATGTCACCAAAGGATTTATTCAAATTCTTAATTTCAATTATTCTGTTCATCATCAAATCTCCTCTTTAATCCTTCGAAAACATCAGACACACATTCACTTACAGTGTTTATATCCAATTGAACATACCTTGTTGCAAGCATCGTAGCAATACCGTGAACAAAAGCCCACATTTCAAAATGCATCACGTTAGCACCTTTTTCACCTAATCCTGTTAGATTTTGAACCATATTAACTACGGATTTATAATGTGAATCCATATATTCATTCTCATTTTCACACATAAACAAAAGTTTAAAGATATTACTCTCCTCAATCGCCAGCTTGATATATGCCATACCCAACGCCTTATATTTAGGGTAAATATTTTGTGCTACCTCTTGCTTGCAATAATCCTCATAAATAGAATTACACCTGTCTATAACTGCTTTTCTTAATTCGGACATATTTTCAAAAGCAGTAAAAATCGGTCTTGAGGATGTTCCCAGATATTCTGCCATTTCTCTGGCGGTTAACGAATCTACACCCTTTTCACGCACTAAATTTACAGCAATATCAATTATTTTTTCTCGGTCATATTTCGGTTTTGGCGGCATATTCTCACCTCTATACAGTTTTGCAACACTTGTTGTGTAACATCTGTTGCATATTATAATATATATTATAATTTTTGTCAATAAAATTTTTAAGCCGAGGTAATCCTCGGCTTAAAATAAAATTATTCAAATTTCTGCATATTTTCAGTATACAGCATATCTCGGTTAATCAATACAACCTCCGGTCTGCGTTTTCCTAATCCTTGAAATGATTGTAAGAACAATGATGGATTAATAGTTTCATCATTACCGGCAGGCAATACTATCCTGACCGTTAAGGTATCTCCCGCTAACTCGGTTTCAAATGATTTTATCTTTTCGGCCAAATTAAGTAATGTTACCTTATTCTTTTTACCCTTTTTTTCAGCCAGAATAGCATTTGAATGGAATAATTTATCTAACGATTTCAATAATTCAGAGTCGCTATCCTTATAAGTCAAGGTATACGAGGCAAATTTCAATTCAGGCACTTTACACCAAGGCTCAGCCACATTCAGAATTTCAATACCTTGTGCTGCTTTTTCTCTAAGATTACTTAGAATCTGCTCATTTGTAAAACTGTCATCAACAATTTTTAAATCAATAACATCGTAATCGGTTGTTATTCCCAAAGAAAGAGGTAATGCAAAGGTCAGATATAAATGCTGATTAAAACCTTCTGTGTACCAAGCGGGAATTTTTGCCGACTTAAAAAGCCTTACCATATAGCGGTTCATATCAAGATGTGAAACATATTTCATACGGCCGCGCTTGGCATAAAAAACTCTAACGTTTCTCAACACAAACACCTACTTTCATACAAGCGGCACCGCAGTTTGAACACTTTTCTCTGCAATTATGAGTAGTAGCCGCCTCATGTGCTTTGCGGTTTTCATCCTGCAAGAACTTTTCGGACACAAAATAATCCAAATGACTCCAAGGCAGAATTTCACTGAAATCACGGGTACGATGGTTATAAAAGCCTGGATTTACACCGGCAATTTCAAATGCCTTCATCCATTTATCGTAATCAAACATTTCACCCCAACCGTCAAACTTACAACCAAGTTTATGCGCCTCATAAATAACCTGTCCCAGTCTTCGGTCGCCGCGCGCAAACACGCCCTCTAAGATACTTGTCTTTGAATCGTGCCAACTCAGAGTGATTTTCTTGGTAGTTAAACTGTCTACAAGTACCTTTTGTTTACGTTCCACCTCAATTAAATCATCCTGCGGCTCATATTGGAACGGAGTAAACGGTTTGGGTACAAAGGTCGAAACACTTATCGAGACATTTACCGATTTCCCCTTTGGTCTGTCGGGCATCTCATAAAACATATTGACAATTTTTTGACCTAATGCAGTAATACCGATTAAATCCTCATCGGTTTCGGTCGGCAAGCCTAACATAAAATACAACTTCACCGATGTATATCCACCCTGAAATGCAGTCAGGCAGGTACGCATTATTTCATCTTCGGTTACGTTTTTATTAATGACATCACGTAGCCTTTGAGTTCCCGCCTCGGGTGCAAAAGTAAGACCTGATTTCTTAACTTTTTTAATCTTTTCAAGCAATTCCGGCGAGAAGTTGTCCACCCTCAGTGACGGCAAAGAAATGCTAACCTTTCCTTTTTCACTCCATTCGAGCATTTGGCTTAACAACAACTCAAGTTGTGTGTAATCGCTTGTACTTAAGCTTGACAGTGAAATTTCCTCATATCCGGTATTTTCGCAAAGACATTTTGCCTGATAATTTACAGTTTCAGCAGATTTTTCGCGCACAGGTCGGTAAATAAAGCCAGCCTGACAGAATCGGCATCCTCTGATACAGCCTCTGAATACCTCCTGAACTGCTCTGTCGTGCACAATCTCAATAAACGGAGTTACAAAAGTTTCGGGATAAAAGCAACTGTCCAAATCTTTGATAATACGCTTTTTAATTATCTTAGGCGCTTTACTTTTAGGGGTTATTGCCTTAATCGTATTATCTGAATTATACTCTATTTCATATAGTGACGGTACATATACGCCATCTATTTTGGCAGCCATTTCCAAAAATTCTTCTTTTGAAATACCTTTTTCTCTGCACTCACGGTAAAGGTCAATAACCTCTAAATCGACCTCCTCGCCCTCACCCAAAAAGAAGATATCGACAAAATCTGCAAGAGGTTCAGGATTACAGACACAAGGTCCTCCGGCAACAACTAGATTTTTTAAACCTTTACGGTCAGACGATTTAAGCGGTATTCCGCTTAAATCAAGTATATTAAGTACATTTGTATAGCACAACTCATACTGTAGTGTAAAACCTATAATATCAAATTCGGTCAAAGGGTCATGACTTTCGAGAGCAAATAACGGAATATTGTTTTCTCTCATAACCTCCTCAAAATCCACCCACGGTGCAAAAACACGTTCACACCAAATATAATCTTTCGAATTAAATTGCGAATAAAGAATTTTCATGCCCAAATGAGACATGCCAACCTCATATGTATCAGGAAAGCAAAAGGCAAACCTTAAGTCAACCTTTGTTTTATCTTTAATAATGCTTCCTTGTTCATTCCCTGCATATCTTCCGGGTTTTTGAACCGAAAGCAACAGTTGTTCCATTATTTCTTCAGTCATTCTTTCACGTCCATAATTTTATTCATCCAAACCAAATCGGGATACATTTAGTATTATAAGATAAATTCCCAATAAAAGCAATGACGGATTTGAAGTATTTTTCACTGCAACTGCAACGCCTATGACCAAAACTGCTATTGAGACACCGATTGAAACTAATTTAACAAGTAAATCGGCTTTACTTTTACAATACTTTTCCAGCAAAACTCTAAGAACAGTACCGCCGTCAAGTCCTTTTATGGGCAAGAGATTAATTGCACCAACCAAGAACTGCACAACACCGAATGTTGCTAATAATATACTATCAAGGGAAACCCCAATAAAATAAAATACAGTCGAAAACAATAGATTTATTATCGGTCCTGCTACGGCAATCGCAATGCTCTCATTTGCTGTACAGTATGCATTGCCGACAATTAGTATACCGCCCAGGGACATTTTAACCGACTTAGGTGCGGTTCTGCATTTTTTCATCCATAATAAGTGCCCGAATTCGTGAAGTACAATAGCAAAAATAGATGCCGACATCATTCCCGTTTTATCAGTTACAAGCAAGAAAGCCAGCAATACGCTAAACGGAACCGAAATTTCAAACTCAATATTAAACAACTTAAAGGTCATACCTGAGTCACGCTACCTAACATCCACATTGGGTCAATCCGGTATCCGCCAACCCTGATTTCAAAATGAAGATGCGGACCGGTCGACCAACCTGTACTGCCGACTAAAGCAATTACGTCGCCTTTTTTGACTGAATCTCCTGCTTTAACTTTTAATTTACTGCAATGGGCATACAATGTTTCAACGTTTTCAGAATGTGACACTATAACATAATATCCATATGAATCGCTATACCCAGCCGAAGTCACATTACCGCCAAATGAAGCAAAAATATCATTCCCCTTTTCAGCAGCGATATCTATACCGTTATGCATTGTATATTTCTTTGTTATGGGATGTGTTCTGTAACCGTACTTTGAAACCACCTCACCTGCAGCAGGAAATAAAAATGTGTTGATTTCGTTTGATACGGCAGTTGATTTAATATTATCATATTCGGTTATATTTCCCGAAACAACACTATCTATTATTTCGTCATATTCCTCACCGGTTTCGTCGTTTTCATCAGTTATGTCTTCAGGTATCAAATCCTCAGTCGTTTGCTGCTCACCCGACGAATAAATCTGAGGTGATTTTACAGGCGGCTCACTTTCCGGTGTTAAAACTTCGGATGCTGTTGTAATACCGTCGAAGTTTTTATGATACCAACGGCTTACTTTAGTATACACCTCGCCGCCAAAAATACGTATGCACACAGCGAACACCATAATTACTACTACTGTCACAGTCTGCAATATTAGAATATTCAACTTGTAATCACTTTGCCTTTTTTGACTGTCAGAATACATAACCTGCATAATATCAGTCCTTTCATAATACAAATATTATGCAGACAAGTTTTAAAAAATAACCTGCGGCGCAACCGCTAAAGCCGTTGCGCCGCAGATAAAATCACTTTTTCTTTTTATATACCTTAAATACTGAAACAATCCCGAAAATAAGCAGTGGAATATAAATCAGGAAAAAGAACGCATTTAAATGCCAAATTGTACCGTAAACCGGTATCAAAACAAAGGATAACGTCCAAAGTAAAATGTCATAAACCGTTTTGTTTACAATGTTACCGCTCGCAAAAATTCCAAGCAAGGCAAATGCCACCAAAAAGAAAAATTCATATCCTAATGCTAAAAATATCATTATTTTATTTTTTAAAATATAACCGAAAACCGCTAATGCAATAAGTAAAGTTAAAAACAAGAAACAGATAATACTGTATGTAATCGGCATTTTTAATAACTCACCTGCATTATTATTTACACGGAAAAGCTTTTGAATATTAAACCAGCCTGAAACGCCGCAGGCAAGATATCCAAAAATAAAAAGTATGACCGATGCTGAATTTAATGTCGACTTGTGTTTTAAAGCAAATGATTCCATAATTAGCTCCTTCCGGTTGAACCGAAGCCTCCCTGAGCACGTTCGGTTTCATCAAGTTCTGTTACTTCTTCAATATCGGCCATTATTACAGGAGCTATTACCATTTGGGCGATTCTATCGCCATTCTTAACAGTATAATCGCTATCAGACAAATTTATTAGTCCGACCTTAACTTCTCCACGGTAATCACTGTCTATAACTCCTACACAGTTTGAAAGAGTGATTCCGCTTTTAATTGCCAAACCGCT
>JAZSCC010000206.1:0-4731 GCA_045602685.1 Acutalibacteraceae bacterium
AATAACGGGTTTTCTGATATCCTCGCGTCTTAAATACATTCGCGTATAACTTGATACGATCTCAGCTGCTTTGGCAACCTCGTAGACCATATCAAACCCTGCCCTGTAGAGGCCATCTATGATAAATTCAATATCATCAAGATTATCAAACTGACCGTACAACGACGGAGCAGGAAGCGCGATCTTAAACTTGAATTTATCAAGATCTGCAAGTTTATCGCAAATGGATTTTTTGGCGTTATAAGGACATACTCTTATACACTCGCCGCAATCAATGCATCTGCCCGGATTTATAACCGCGCAGCCGTCCTTGATTCGGATAGCCTCGGTCGGACAATGCTTAAGACAGGTTGTGCAGCCGGTGCATTTCTCTTTATCAAGCGAAACTGAATGTAAATATGTATTCATAAAACTACTCTTTTATTAAAATATTACAGGAAGTTAACCTGCATTGTAATTCGGGTGCCCTTGCCGAGCTCGGTTTCAATCTCCATACTGTCGGTATAACGCTTCATATTAGGCAAGCCCATACCTGCACCAAATCCTAAAGAACGAATGTTGTCCGGCGCAGTTGAAAAGCCTTCCTTCATTGCAAGCTCAATATTAGGTATTCCGGGACCTTGGTCGTCAAGAATAATCACAACCTTGTCCTCATACACAAGCACCTCGGCAGTACCGCCGCCTGCGTGAATAACCATATTGATTTCGCCCTCATACATAGCAATCGAAATCCGCCTTATAATATCGGGAGAAAGACCGATTTGGCGAAGGTTTTTCTTTACCTGAACCGACGCCTGACCGGCCGAAGCAAAGTTTCCACCCTGAACGTCAAATTTGAACTTTACGGGTTCACTCATAGTGATTCTCCGTTTCGGTTAAGACCGTTCATATAAAGCTTGCCGCAAGCCTCATACATTCGCTTGGGTGAGCACATTAATACAATGCCCATTTCACGTGCAAGCTCTACCATTTCTTCGGTGGGACGCTTGTTGCGAACAAAGACGATACAAACCATATCCATCATTTCGGCAGTTCTTACAACCTGAGAATTCACAAGGCCGGTGAGCAATACGCCTTGGTCTTTAACATAGGCTAAAACATCGCTCATCATATCGCTTCCGCAAGCAGAAACAACGTTGTGCTCCAGCATTTCCTCGCCGCAAATAACCTCTGCCTTTAAAAGCTCTTTTATTTCGCTTATTTTCATACTTGTATGTTCCCTTGATTTTAAAAATTAATCAGCATATTTTGCAATAATACTGTCAATATCTTTTTCGGTTAAACGTCCGTAAACGTCTTCATTTACTGTCAACACGGGTGCAAGACCGCAGGCTCCGATGCAACGGCAAGCCTCAAGCGAAAATTTACCGTCTGCAGTACATTCGCCGGGTTGAATGCCCAAAACCTCAACAAGACGGTCGATAAGTTTCTGAGCTCCCTTAACGTAGCAAGCAGTTCCCAAGCAAACCGAAATATTGTATTTGCCCTTGGGAGACAATGCAAACTGAGCATAGAAGGTTGCGATACCGTAAACCTCCTCCACTGAAATGCCTAAGCCTTCGGCAATCATAGACTGAACCTCAAGCGGTAAATAGCCATAGATACCTTGAGCTTCCTGCATAATCGACATCAAAGAGCCTTCAACGTGCTTTTTTGCCTCGATGACAGCCTTAAGTTTGGCTTCCTGCTCGGGCGTTCCGTTAAACGGAATAGAGCTGGCATGTTTCTTCATAAGCTTTTCCTCCTGAAATAAAATACAATTACAACAAAATAAGCAGCAACCCCGACGGACGCAATAACTCACTCTGCATAACTTGTTAAAATTATAACAGATAACGCCTCAAAAGTCTACTCATTTTTTGTAAGTTTTCGTTATATTTTGCAATTTTAAACAATTCGGCAATATTCAGTTAATATATTTGACAAAATTTTAACAATTTACCTAATTTTTTCTGTTTGTGTATCAAAATTCCCGCAAAAATATTAAATTAAATGTTGTAATTATGATAAATTTATTGTATACTATTGTGGTAAGTACGTTTTAAGGCGTGCGAACGGTCGGGTCCTGTGCGACAGGGCGCCGTGAACCATGTCAGGCGGGGAACCGAGCAGCATTAAGTGGATTTCCTTGTGTGCCGCAGCAAACTCGGTCGTTCGTACGCCTTAGAACGTACTTTTTGTAAATTATACGGCAAACAAATGAACAAGGGGGGTTTTTCTTGTATCAGGCTTTATACCGTAAATATCGACCGTTATGCTTTTCGGATGTTGTGGGTGAAGAACACATCACCGAAATATTAAAAAACGAATTAAAATCGGGTAAGATTTTTCATGCCTATCTGTTTACCGGCCCTCGCGGTACCGGCAAAACAAGTTGTGCTAAAATTTTGGCAAAAGCCGTCAACTGTTTGAATTCTTCTGACGGTGACGCCTGTGGAAAATGCGACTCCTGCCGTGCTATTGCCGAAGGTGATGTACTTGATATTACCGAAATTGACGCGGCATCAAACAACGGTGTTGATAATATCAGGGATTTACGTGAGCAGGTTTCCTATACCCCGACCTCTTCAAAATATCGGGTTTATATTATAGATGAGGTGCATATGCTGTCTATCGGCGCATTTAACGCTTTGCTTAAAACACTTGAAGAGCCGCCGGCACATATTATTTTTATTCTTGCCACAACCGAAGTACACAAATTGCCCGCAACAATTCTTTCTCGTTGCCAGCGGTTTGATTTTCACCGTATTTCGTCAGAAGCAATCGCTAAACGTATTCATTATATTGCAGAACAAGAAGGTTTTACCATCGAACCTGAAGCGGCTGAAATGATTGCGTCTCTTTCCGATGGCGGTATGCGCGACGCTCTTTCAACCCTTGACCTTTGTGCCGCACGTACACACCATATTACCGAAGCCGACGTTATCAGCGTCTGTTCCCTTGCCGGAAACGACTATTGCTTAGAATTGGCAGAACACATTTTGAAAAGAGATGTTGGCTCAGCCTTGAAAAAGGTAGACGAACTGCATAAAAACGCCATCGACCTGCAGCATCTTTGTTCGGAATTGATAAGCCATTACCGTAATTTATTGGTTGCAAAAACGGTTAAAGAACCCGGTTTACTAATAGTCAGTACTCCGAAAGAGCTTGAAGCAATAAAGCTTCAGGCGGCCTCTTATCCGCTTGAGAGCATTGTCAACGCAATCACCGTACTCAACGAGACGCTTGACCGAATGGCTATGACCAATCGCAAGCCTGAGTTCGAAACTGCCGTTGTCAAGCTTTGCAGTCCTCAGTTGGACACCTCTCTTTCGGCAGTTTTAGACCGTCTTGAACGCCTGGAGCGTTCAATGAAATATGCCGGCAACAACTTTGCCGCATCAACGGTTTCAGCACAGAACACTTCTTCCTCTTTAACTTCAACCAATGAAACGGTTACGGCTGAGGCAGATAAACAATCCAAGAACAACGCAGTAAGCTCACCGGTTGAAAACACCTTGACTGAGGATGACGGTATGCCTCCCATTCCGTCTGAAACCGAAACAGCTCCCAAGCGGTCTGCCAAGGCCAACGCCAAGCAAGGCTCCCTATCTGAAGAAGCACCGACTTCTAATGTTGAAAAACCGTTTGAGGCTTGGTCTGATGTATTAGACGAGTTAAATAAGTCGGCACCCTTAATGGCAGCAGTTTTGAAGGGTTCAAGTGCATATATAAAAGACAACTTTTTATTAATAGATTCTAAGGACGACCAATTTATACCCTTGATGCGCGGTGACCCGATTTACCGCACACAAATTCGCAACGCCGTACAGTCGGTTGTAGGTCAAAACTTCAAGCTGGGTCCTTATAAAAAAAGTGTTGCCAAAACCGAAGACCCGTTGCAGGACATAATCAATAAATTAAAAACACTTGAAGTGCCGGAATCAAAATCTTAACGGCGCATTTAGAAAGGAACATAAAAATGAAAGCAAGAATTCCCGGAGCAAATAACGGTCAAAGTCAGGCTGCAATGCTTAAACAGGTGCAAAAAATGCAGGAGGATATGGCATCCTTCCAGTCTGAGTTTGAGGAACGTGAATTTACGGCAGCAGCCGGAGGCGGAATCGTCGAGGTTACTATGACCGGTAATCACGAAATGAAAAAAATCACTATCAACCCCGAGGCTGTTGACCCCGAGGATATTGAGATGTTAGAAGATTATATAGTTATTGCCGTCAATGATGTTGTTAAGAAAATCGCCGAAACTCAAGAGTCCGAGATGGGCGCTATCACCGGCGGACTTAATATTCCGGGGTTGTTTTAATGGCTTACACCGTTGCACCGCTTGACCGACTGATTGAGCAGTTTGAAAGACTGCCCGGTATCGGCAAAAAGACCGCCAGGCGATTGGCCTACTTTGTCATAACCCGTCCTGACGGAATGGCAGGTAAATTTTCAGATGCGCTCTTGGAGGCCAAGGCCAAAATAAGATATTGCAGCGTTTGTCAAAACCTTACCGACGGTGAGGTTTGTTCGCTATGCGCCGCCACCGACCGAGACCGCAGTGTTATATGTGTTGTTGAAGACGCACAGGACGTTATGGCTTTTGAACGAACACGTGAATTCAAGGGGCTCTACCATGTTTTGCACGGTGCAATCAGTCCTTTGGACGGCATAGGGCCTGACCAGCTTAAAATGCGGGAACTTATGCAACGTCTTTCGTCCGGCGAGGTGCAGGAAATAATTATTGCC
>JAZSCC010000207.1:0-2121 GCA_045602685.1 Acutalibacteraceae bacterium
GCAAAGCCCGAATACTCCTCGGGGTCAATTCCACAAGCCCTAAGAACTCTTGGGTGAACCATACCTGCGCCCAAAATTTCAATCCAACCGCTGCCCTTACATACGCGGCAACCTTTACCGCGACACTCCGAGCAGGTAACGTCAACCTCAACGCTGGGTTCAGTGAACGGGAAGAAGGATGGACGGAATTTAACCTCAGTCTCTTTGCCGTAAATTTCGTGAGCAAACTGTTCTAAAACGCCTTTAAGGTCACACATAGTAATGTTTTTGTCAACAACAAGTCCTTCAATCTGATGGAAAACGGGCGAATGGGTTGCGTCAACCTCATCTGCACGGTAAACTCGGCCGGGGCAGATAATTTTAATAGGCGGTTTGCGGTTTTCCATTGTTCTAATCTGTGCAGCAGAGGTTTGGGTGCGAAGCAACAGATTTTCTGCTAAATAGAAGGTGTCCTGCATATCGCGGGCAGGGTGGTCGGTGGGAACATTCAAAGCCTCAAAGTTATAGTAATCGGTTTCAACTTCGGGCCCATCAACAACGTCAAAGCCCATAGACTGAAAAATGTCAATCATATCATTTAAAACAATGTTAAGTGGGTGAAGCCCACCTTTTGTTGCAGGCTTTGAGGGCATAGTAATATCTAAGGTTTCTGATTTTAATTTTTCGTCGGCAGCGGCAGCCTTAAAGCCCTCACTAGCCAAGGTGATTGCCTCTTCCAATTCCTGCTTTGCTTTGTTAACCAATTGACCCATAATGGGGCGTTCTTCAGGTGCTAAACCGCCCATTTGCTTTAAAATAGCGGTTAATTCACCCTTTTTGCCGAGATATTTTATTCTAATCTCGTCAATCTGCTTTTCGTCTGAAGCGGCAGCGATAGCACCTAAAGCTTCGGACTTTAAGAGTTCAAGTTTCTCTTTCATAATACTTCTCCTTAACAAAGGTTTTAAAAACAAAAAACTTCGTCCCTAAAAGAATAATAGGGACGAAGTCGAAATTCCAACTCCGCGGTACCACCCGCATTTTTGCTCTTGAGCAAACACTCATCAGACCTGTAACGGTGTCTTTCCGTCAATGCCTACTGTAAATTCAGCACTGCCGCTCAAAAGTGAACTTCACCGAAAGCCTTTGCCGATACACTTGCAGCCTTGGTGTATCTCTCTGTAGGCGGTACTGACGGTTACTTTACCTTGTCATCGCGTTTTTGGGAACGAAATATTTTATTTTCAATTTATTATATACCCTAAATCCCAAAAATGCAAGAGTTTTTTATTTTTATTAACCAATAGTGATTTAACCCAACGAATCCTTTTTGTTGGTTATTACGGTGGCGTTGTAGCAATCAAATTTTTCTTCAATATTCTGCGGTCGGGTTTTCTTTGTGAATGCGCTGACAATCGGTACTAAAATAAGACCGCCGACCATAGCAAACACACCTGAGTAGAGTGAGTTAGTGAACACAAATTCTAAAACGGGGATACCTTTAACGCTGAATGCACCAATACTGATAAGCAACTGAGTAATTTCAAGTCCTGTTCCAAAAATAAAACTTGCAACAACTGCCGCTTTAGTTGTACCTTTCCAGTATAAGCCGTATAAGAACGGAGCCAAGAACGCGCCGGCCAATGCACCCCAGGAAACGCCCATCATTTGTGCTATAAATACCGAGTCTGCCCAGATAGTATCTTTAAGTATTGCAATTACTGCTGAAATTGCTATGAAGAATACAATAAATAATTGCATTATAAAGACGCTTTTCTTTTCGGAAACGGTTTTCTTTTTCTCCATTGCAGGCTTGACAACGTCAAGGGTCAGTGTAGAGGACGAGGTCAAAACAAGCGAAGAAAGTGTAGACATTGACGCCGCCAAAACAAGTACGATAATGAGTGCAACAATTATTGCAGGTAGGTTTTGAAGTATAGTCGGGATTACCTTGTCAAACTTTGTGCCGGCTGCAGAGGTAAATCCTGCGGCAGACATTTCATTAAAGTAGAGTCGACCGAAACCGCCCAAGAAGTAACATCCGCCGGCAACCACAATAGCAAAAATTGTTGAAATCAAAGTACCCTTTTTAATAGCGGCTTCATCCTTTATAGAGTAGAACTTACCGACCATCTGCGGAAG
>JAZSCC010000208.1:0-6913 GCA_045602685.1 Acutalibacteraceae bacterium
CAATCAGGGTAAATTTAGGTAAATCAAGTCTTATTGAGCGTGCAGAAGGGCCTTTGCCGATTATAATATCAAGTGCAAAGTCCTCCATTGCTGAATATAAAACCTCCTCAATACTGCGAGACAACCTATGAATTTCGTCAATAAACAGCACATCACCTTCGTTAAGGTTGGTAAGCAACGCCGCAAGGTCACCCTGCTTTTCAATAGCCGGACCTGAGGTCACACGGATATTTACTCCCATTTCATTAGCAATAATGTTAGCTAATGTGGTTTTACCAAGTCCGGGAGGGCCATACAGTAAACAATGCTCCAACGACTCATTTCTGAGTTTAGCCGCCTTTATTGCAATACTCAAATTTTCCTTTACTTTATCCTGACCGACATATTCAGTCAGCATTTTAGGGCGCAAAGATACATCGGTCTCGTTATCAACAGGACTATACTCAGGTGATACTATTCTACTTTCATAATCAAATTCAGGCATTTTTACACCTCTTAAAATTTAGTTGAAAGCAAACGTAAAGCCTGCTTCAGAATTTCCTCAGTAGGTTTTGATAAATCACACTTTGAAACGGTTGCAGTAGCCTCTGTGTGACTGTATCCAAACTGAACCAAAGCCGCAATAGCATCCTTGGGTGATGAACCGTCAGAAACAGCTCCGTTATCACCGGAAGAAGTGACTTGAATTTCATCGGGCAATCCGGCTGCCATTTTGTCTTTAAGCTCCAAAACAATTCTTTGAGCTAATTTTAAACCTACACCGTTTGCTTTGGTAAGCGTCTTAGCATCACCCGAAGCAATAGCTAACGAAAGACTGTCAGCAGTAAAATCGGACAAAATTGCAATTCCGATTTTAGGTCCTACACCGTTGACCGAGGTAATCATTTTAAACAATTCAAGCTCTTTTGTGTCAGAAAACCCATAAAGGTCGACGGCATCCTCTTTAACGTTCATATAGGTATAAACAAATGCCGGCTTACCTTTTTGCGGTAACGAAGATAGTGTTTTTGTTGAGGCTAAAAACTTAAAGCCTACACCTGCACACTCAATAACGCCGAATTGGTGGTCTGAATATATTAAAATTCCGTTAAGTGAATATATCATATCGGTTTACCTCAAATTCAAATTTAATCGTCCTAATTGCGAGCCTGCCGAATGAGCGTGGCACACAGCCAAGGCCAAAGCATCAGCAGTATCATCCGGTTTAGGTACAGCTTTTAATCCTAAAAGCATTTTAGTCATTTCCATTATCTGACGTTTTTCGGCCTTACCGTAACCGGTAACAGCGGATTTCACCTGCAATGGAGTATATTCAAATACCGGCACATTACTTCGCTCAGCTGACAAAATTATAACTCCCCTTGCTTGAGCAACATCAATAGCTGTAGTGGTATTGGTGTTAAAGAAAAGCTTTTCTATTGACATAGCATCAATTTTATAAGTGTTAAAAATACGTGTCATCTCATTAAAGATAATATCTAAACGCTTGATAAAATGCATACCGGCAGGAGTGGTAATAGCACCATAAGTAACCGTAGTATACTTATTGCCTTCGTACTTAATAATCCCATAGCCTACTATTGCATAACCGGGGTCAATACCTAAAATGTACACGATTTTCACCTCATCCAAAACACAATATCACGCCACGATAATTCATCTTAAAATTATAGCATAATAATATAAAAATATCAATAGTTTTAGATGTATAATAATTGCAATTTTAAGAAATATTTAAAGATAATTCTTAAAATTTATACAACATGGCAATATGAAGAAAAAGTAAGATTTTTTGAGAAATTTTGACATAAATTATACAAACTGTGTGTTTTATGGCGAATTTTAAAGAAATTTACTGAAAATATGCAATATTTTGTGAAAAACCATTGACATTTTGATAAAAAATCTATAATATTACATCAATGCGTTTTTGCATCTGTGTTGAATTGAGTTGTACAAAGCTTTAAGCCGTAGTCCCTGACTCTGTGTTTGAGGACTATGAAAAACCCTTTGCGAGGGCTTTTAGCATTAAGTACAACGGGTATCTCGCACTGATAATTCCTAATAGCTATTACCGCACAGGGGGATGCTTAAATGAGCGAAAATATTATTGAATTAAAAAATATCCGTATGTCTTATGACTCTACTCAAGTTCTTGATGGTGTTGACCTCACTATCAAGAACGGTGAATTTGTCACTTTCTTAGGCCCTTCAGGCTGTGGAAAGACAACAACTCTGCGCATAATTGCAGGTTTTGAGTCTCAGACAGACGGAGATGTTTTTTTTGAGGGGAAAAACATAAACGCAGTTCCTCCTCATAAAAGACCCATTAATACGATTTTTCAACGCTATGCACTCTTTCCGCATTTGAATGTTTACGACAACGTTGCTTTCGGATTAAAGGTAAAGAATGTACCAAAATCCGAGATTCACGACAAAGTAATCGAAGTGCTGGAAATGGTTAACCTGAAAGGTCTTGAACGGCGTAAAATTGATACCCTTTCAGGCGGACAGCAACAGCGTGTTGCCATTGCCCGTGCAATTATTAACCGTCCGAAAGTTTTACTTTTAGACGAACCTTTATCTGCGCTTGATTTAAAACTAAGAAAGGATATGCAGGTTGAACTGAAGGCTTTGCAGAAACAAACCGGCATTACCTTTATTTTCGTAACTCATGACCAGGAAGAAGCATTATCTATGTCAGATACCGTTGTGGTTATGGATAAGGGCAGAATTCAGCAAATTGGCTCCCCTGCTGATATTTATAATGAGCCCGAGAACGCTTTTGTAGCCGATTTTATCGGTGAAAGTAACATCATTGACGGTGTTATGAAAAAAGATTTTTTGGTTGAAATCAACCGTAAACAATTTACTTGTTTGGACTCCGGATTCGGCAAAAATGAAGATGTTGATGTTGTAATCCGTCCCGAAGATGTTGATATTGTTCCCCCTATGAACGGAATGTTAGAGGGTCAAGTTACCTCAGTAACATTCTTAGGTGTTCATTATGAAATTATTGTCGATATCAACAACTTCAAATGGATGATTCAGACCACTGACAAACATGAAGTCGGCGAAACTGTAGGTCTTTATATTGAGCCCGATGCAATACATATTATGAAAAGATCTGAATACTCGGGATTGTTTGGCGACTATAGTTCCTATAGTGAAGAGCTTGATGAAATGAACGAGGAAGCCGCCGAGGCACAAGCTTTGGAGGAATCCGCAGATGAATAAATCTAAAGGCGGTCAGATTGTACTTAACGCGCCATATCTTCTGTGGTCGGTACTCTTCATAATTGTACCTTTGATTTTCGTTGTTTACTACGCGTTTACAACAGCTGACGGTCAGTTTACTTTTCAAAATATCAAAGACTTTTTTACATCTCGCGACTATATGTATGTATTTTGGATGTCAATGCTTTATGCCTTAATTGCCACGGTAATTTGCTTAGTATTGTCATATCCTTTTGCATACTGTATGTCAAAGACAAGTGTATCGGTTCAAGGAATGCTGATGTTACTTGTTATGCTGCCTATGCTTATGAATCTGGTTGTACGCACTTACTCTTGGCGTCAGATTTTAGAGCGCACCGGCATTTTAAACACTTTACTTGAAGCTTTAGGACTGCCTGCCGTAACCTTTTTAGGCTCGGCCGGAACGGTCATTTTCGGTATGGTTTACAATTACCTTCCATTTATGATTTTGCCGATTTTTTCAAGTATTTCAAAGGTTGATAAGTCACTTTTGGAAGCATCGAGTGACTTAGGCTGCAACGTTTTTGGTACAATTAAAAGAGTAATTTTACCCTTGAGTATTCCCGGTGTACTTTCAGGCATTACTATGGTATTTGTTCCTTGTGTAAGTACCTTCTACATCTCACGTATTTTCAGTGAAGGCAGAATAGTTATGATTGGCGATATAATTGAGGAAAAATTTTACCGTTCCGGTGCGCCTGATTACAACATCGGTGCAACAATTTCCTTAATATTAATGCTGATAATCATTATAAGCCTTGCGGTTGTTAACCGTTTCTCTGAAAACGATAACAAAGAGTCATCGGGAGGTATTGTAATATGAGAGTTTTACGTGGAATTTTCATAGCAATGATACTTGTTTTACTTTATGCTCCCATGATTGTTATGCTGATATTTTCCTTCAATTCCGGCACAGGTACCGCCGTTTTCGAGGGTTTTTCATTACGTTGGTATAAAGAACTGTTTTTATATGGCGGTGATATGCTCGGTGCACTCAGAAATACCCTTATTTTAGCATTGCTTTCTTCAGTAATCGCAACATTTTTAGGTACTGTTGCTGCAATCGGTATAAGCAAAATGAAAAAGCAGTGGACAAAAAGTGCCACTATGTCAATTACAAACATTCCAATGATGAACCCTGAAGTTGTTACCGGAATCTCAATGATGTTAATGTTTGTATTTGTTGGTAAAATTTTAGGGCTTGTTAACTCTGTAAACTTTTTCACTATATTAATTGCTCATATAACATTCGGTTTACCTTATGTAATATTGAATGTTTTACCGAGGTTAAGTTCAACCGACAAGCACCTGACGGAAGCTGCAATGGATTTAGGCTGTACCCCAATAAAAGCGTTTTTTAAAGCCGTACTCCCCTCTATAACCCCCGGTATAATTATCGGATTCATTATGGCATTTACTATGTCACTTGATGATTTTGTAATCAGTTACTTTACAAACGGTACATTCCAAACCCTTCCGTTGCTTATATATTCTATGACAAGAAAGCCGATGAAGCCTGATGTCTATGCGCTTGAAAGTATTATGTTTATCATAATTTTAGTACTTATGATACTGCTTAACGTTGTTCAGGCTGATGATAAAAAGAAAGGCAGGCGTCGTGACTGATGAAGAAATATATCTGTATAATTATTGCCTGTTTGCTCATTGTCGGCCTGTTTATTATGTCAGGCTTCGGAAATTCAAACACCGAAGTCACCGTTGAAGACCCTGAATATTATTCAAAAATGGCTGAAAACCTTAAGGGTACAACTCTCAATGTTTTTAACTGGGGTGAATACATTTCAGACGGCAGTGAAGGTGCGTTGGACGTAATTGGCGCATTTGAAAAATTAACCGGAATTGCCGTTAACTATACAACCTTCGACAGTAACGAAGCAATGTACGGTAAAATGCAAAGTGAATCGGTCAGCTACGATATAATAATCCCGTCTGACTATATGATTGACCGCATGAGGTCGGAAGGCAGATTAAAAGAAATTGATTTTTCTAAAATTCCTAACTACAAGTACATTGACGAACAGTACAAAGGCGCTTACTACGACCCGGAGAATAAATATACTGTACCTTACAGCGTTGGTATGGTTGGGCTGATTTATAACGAGACCGTCGTAACAGAAACCCCTGACAGTTGGGGTATTATGTGGGATAAAAAGTATAAGGATAATATTTTAACCTTTAATAATCCTCGCGATGCCTTTGCAATTGCACAGTTTTACTTAGGGTTAGATATCAACTCCGAAGATAAGACGGATTGGGATATGGCTGCCGCAAAATTACGCGAGCAAAACGAGGTTTTGCAAGGCAGAGTAATGGACGAAGTGTTTGATAAAATGGAGGGTGCAAACGCCGCTATAGCACCATATTATGCAGGTGACTATCTTACTATGGCTGAGGTCAACCCTGACTTAAAGTTTGTTTATCCAAAAGAAGGTACTAACATTTTTGTTGATGCAATCTGTATTCCCTCTTCAAGCAAAAACTATGAAGCCGCCTTACTTTTTATCAACTTTCTTTTAGACCCTCAAGTAGCGTTATCCAACGCTGAGTATATTTGCTATGCTTCACCGAATACCGCAGTTGTTAATCACCCTGACTATTCCTTGGCAGGTAATGAATATCTATACCCTGAAAATCAGGACGAAATTAAAACTGAGTATTTTCACAATCTTGACCCCGCTCTGATTAAATATTTTGAAGAGCTTTGGCAAGCTATTAAAATTGAATAAATATAGCTTAAAATTAAAAACCGATACCAAAACTGAAATTTGGTATCGGTTTAATTTTATTCACACATATGTTCTCTCATAATATAGGCCGACTTATAAATATCGCCACCGCCCATTGTTATAACAATATCACCCTTTTTTGCGATACTTACTGCAACCTGGGCAGCCTCGTTCAAATCCTTTACGCAGGTACAATCCTTTAAGCCTTTAGCTAAATCCTCAGAGGAAATTCCGGTTGTATTAACCTCACGCGAACCCATAATCGGAGTTAAAATAACTTTATCAGCAATTGATAACGCCTCAATAAATTCGTTTTTAAGTAATTCGGTCCGTGAAAAAGTAAACGGCTGGAAAACGGCAACTACTCGGTTAAAGTTCAACTGTTTGGCAGCGTTCAAGGTTGCAGCTATTTCTGTCGGATGATGCGCATAATCATCAACAAGCGTAACACCGTCGAACTCACCCAATCTTTCAAACCGACGTCCTGCACCGCCGAATGACTCAATGCCCTTTTTTATTTCCTCATCAGCTAAACCGTAATAACGACAGGCGGCAACAACAGACAATGTATTAAGAATATTGTGCTTGCCCGGAACGGAGAGGTTAAGAGAGAACAACTTCTGGCCTTTATAATTTACGGTATAACTAAAGCCAAAACTTCCCTTTTCAATATCGGTAGCATAATAATCATTACTTTGACAATAACCGAAGGTAATAACCTCACCCTCGTATCCATCGACTGTTCTCAACGCAAGTTTATCATCACCATTAATAACTGCGACCTTTGACATTTTAACAAACTTTTTAAAAGAGGCTACTAAATTATCCATTGTTTTAAAATAATCAAGGTGGTCGTTATCAATATTTAAAAGCACCGCCATATCAGGTGAAAGCTGTAAAAAAGTATC
>JAZSCC010000209.1:0-14086 GCA_045602685.1 Acutalibacteraceae bacterium
CAATAGTACAGAAAGGGTAGTTAGCAGATTGTGCACCTGCGTTTGTAATAGCATTAAAAAGGGTTGATTTACCGACATTCGGCAATCCCACGATACCTAGTTTCATTTTTTAACTTCTCCTTAACAATAAAAAGTCAACGCACTATAACTATTTTAACAGTATAATGCATTGACCTGAAATTTTCAATATAAAATTATATAAAACTCCTATTTGATTTTTATAACGCAACAATCATCAATGCCGTAATATTGAAAGCGTTTTATCGCGTGTTCATCAATCCGTTCTCCGCAAACCAAGATAGGAACTGCAGGCGGGCAACCTACTGTCGGTACAGCCAGGATGCGACCAATGCATTGTTCCACCGGCAGTGTCTCTGAGTCAGAAAGCATTGCCTCGCGTATTTCAAGCGCCTTGGGGCATGGTATAAATAACGGAGCTTTTTCTTCAATCGGAGTCTTGGGAGATATAGTAAATAGTGCCTGCTTTAGACGGTTTAGTTCACGCTCAGTCATTTCTGCTGATAGCATTAGCACCACATAATCGGGGTCTGCATATTCAGGTTCGATTATCTCTTGGCGTAAAATATCCGCTAATTGAATACCCGAATAACCGAAAGGCTTTGCATCAATAGTCAATTTCAGCGGTTCATTACCGTAAAGCGTATAACCGTGTTGACGGAGACTTTCCTTTAATGCATTAATCTGAGGTAATTGGGTTTTTAATCTCTTAGGATAATCCTCCAAATACCTATTTGCAACATCCAGTGATTGCAGAATCAGGTAGGACGGACTGGTAGAGCCAAAGAGCATAAGTGAATTTTTAGCTTGCGTTCCAACAGCCGTTTCCATCTTTGCCGAAAGATGCAGATAAGCACCTCCGGTTAGTACCGGCAATGTCTTATGTGCGGAGTCACAGCATAAATCTGCACCGAGGTCCATGGGATGCATAGATTCAGGAAGAAACCTCATATATGCTCCATGAGCATTGTCCACGATGAGAAGAACATCGTGTTTATGACAGACATCTGCAAGACCGCGGATATCAGTGATTTTTCCCAGGTAGTCTGGGCTGGTTACATATACGGCAACAGGCTTGTCCGTAGCATTACGTAAATAACAATCTACCTCTGAAGGAGTTAAATTACAGGACAAGTAGCCAGAGTTACTCTCTGAATACAGCCAATCCACCTGCATATCCAGCAATGCGACAGCCGTCAGGAATGTTTTATGGACGTTTCTTACGGCTGCAATCAACGGTTTCCTTCCGTGTTGTTTGGCATAGACTAATGTTAGATACAGTATAGCACGGATACATTGCGAGGAACCTTCGGTAGAATAGAATGTTTTGCAACCAAACAGCATACTTGCATTGGCCTCGCTTTTAGCGATAATGCCGTCTGCTTCATAAAGGCTGTCCGCACCTTGGATTTCTGTTACATCCAAATGTTCCATTCCCAAGATAGATACCCCTTTATGACCGGGCATATGTAGCCTCAAAGGATTTTCTGCTGCGTATTCCCGAACGAAATCACAGATTGGTGTCTTCATTTTATTCACCTAATGCACGGGCCACAGCAACCATTATTGCACATTCCATACGCTTACGGAACAACTTGCAACCGGCTTCATACACACCGGTAACAGAGCCTGTTGCGTGGTAGGCATTAGCTGCACAACCGCCGGAGCAGTAAAGGCGTGCCCAGCAATCCTGACATTCGGGATGAGCATAGACATTGCATGCGGTAAATTCTTTTTGAGTTTCGGTGTTGGTTATACCTTCCCAGATATTTCCTAATTTAAATCGTTCCTCACCTACAAACTGGTGGCAAGGATATAGGTCTCCCCAAGGGGTAACAGCCATATATTCCGTTCCGCTACCACAGCCGGAAATACGTTTGTAGATACAGGGTCCGCCGGACAAATCAATCATATAGTGGTAGAAGGTAAAGGGCTTGCCTTCCTTATCTTTTTGGAGCATTAGTTCAGCAAGTTTTTCATACTGTTCCATAACAACAATCATATCATCATCCGTCAGAGCAGAGGGGTCTTCTTGAGCACACACCACCGGCTCCATACTCAATTCGTTGAAGCCTAAATCCAGCATAGTCTCAATATCTTTCAAAAAATCGGGATTGGCATGGGTGAATGTTCCGCGCATATAGTATTCCTTGCCACCGCGTGCCTCAACAAATTTTTTGAACTTGGGGACGATATTTTCCCAACTTCCGTTACCCAAGTAGTCCACCCGGAATTTATCATGGATTTCCTTGCGGCCATCCAAGCTCAACACCACATTACTGCATTCCTGATTAGCCCAAGCAATCACGTCATCATCTACCAGGACACCGTTAGTGGTCAAGGTAAAGCGAAAATTCTTATTCTTCTCTTTCTCGATACTTCGGGCATAGGCTACCAGGTCCTTCACAACCTGAAAGTTCATTAACGGCTCGCCGCCGAAGAAATCTACTTCAAGATTACGCCGAGTTCCGGAATTTGCAACAAGAAAATCCAAAGCCTGCTTGCCAATATCATAGGACATTATAGCTCTATCACCGTGGTATTTACCCTGGCTGGCAAAACAGTAGGAGCAGTTCAGGTTACAGGTATGTGCCACATGGAGACATAATGCCTTGACAACACCTGCCGTCTTTTGCTTTAAATTACCTGCTATAGGTTCAAATGTGTCAGGTGCAAAAAGTTTTCCTGCATCCTTTAATCCTTGCACCTGCAAATAGCACTCTGCGATATCTTCTTTGGTGACGTCTTTGTGATTCGCATATTTTTGTTCCATGGCGGCAAGAACATATTCCTTTGTGTTTTCTTCAAATAGAGTAATGATATCATATGCCACCTCGTCTACTACATGGACCGCACCCGAGCAAACATCCAGTACGATATTGTAGCCGCCCTGCTTATATTGATGAATCATATAAATTTTCTCCTTTACGAAAAAAATCCCGCCGTGAACGGCGGCATTTTGGGATGTGCAATTACTTGCTCTCCTTGGTGCTCTCGCACTTCTGGTTTGCAATACCGCAGCTGGTCTTGCAAGCAGACTGGCAGGAGGTTTGGCACTCACCGCAGCCACCATTCTTAGCACTGTCACACAGATTGCGAGTTTCAATTGTCTTGATATGTTTCATAGTTTCACCTTCTGTATTTGAGATTTTACAGAATAATTCTAGCATAATGCATTTTGTATGTCAATGTTCTTTTTCGTACTTTTGTCAATAATTTTTTTGGATTGTAACATCAATTCAAAAATAAATACTAAAAATTATGTAAATATTAAAATTTTCTCTTTAAAAATTAAAAGATATATTATATAATAAGAAATATAGTATGGATTATTGTGGGTAAGTGGGTACATTTTATGGAAAAGTACTTCTGACCATAAATTAAGGAGGTAACGCTAATGAGTTCGCCGTATTCGGTTTCGCTGGCAAAGATTATTAAAAACTTTCATTTGGAAACTGTTAATTTGCCCGAGTCTGCCGAGAATATTTTTATTACTAACGTAGAGGTTAACCGTCCGGGTTTGCAGCTCTGCGGTTTTTATCAGTATTTCGATAACGGAAGAATTCAGGTTATAGGCAAAAGCGAAGAAGGCTATTTAAATGAATTTTCCCAGGATGAATATCGTGAAAGGGTTAGAGCCTTCTTTGAGCAAAAACCGTCGGTTGTAATTATGTCCCGTGATTTGCCGATTACCGATATTATGAAAAAAGCGGCAGAGGATTTCAGAGTCCCGTTACTTAGAACAGGTGATACTACCTCAGGGTTTATGGCTTCCTTAATTTCGTTTTTAAACGTCGAACTCGCACCGAGAGTTACACGTCACGGTGTTTTGGTTGAGGTATACGGTGAGGGCTTGCTTATTTTGGGTGAAAGCGGTGTAGGTAAGAGTGAAACCGCAATTGAGCTTGTAAAACGCGGACACCGTCTGATTGCCGATGATGCAGTTGAAATAAGAAAGGTTTCTTCGAGGTCTTTGGTCGGTTCGGCTCCTGAAAATATCCGTCATTTTATTGAACTTCGGGGAATAGGAATAATAAACGCCCGTCGTATCTTCGGTGTCGGTGCTGTTAACTTGACCTCAAAAATTGACCTTGTCATAAATCTGGAACAGTGGCAACAAAATAAAGTTTATGACCGTATGGGCCTAGAGGAGCAGACGGCTGATATTTTGGATATAGAGGTGCCGTCGGTTACCATTCCGGTTAAACCCGGTCGGAATTTAGCGGTTATTATTGAGGTTGCGGCTATGAATAACCGTCAGAAAAAGATGGGCTATAATGCTGCTCAGGAATTGTTGAAGCGGTTAGGCATGGGAGACGATTTGCCTGAGGATGACAAGGATGATTATGATATATTCCTATAAAATCTAATAAAATTATAATTAGTATTCAGCAGAAATTTTATGGGTAAAAAATATGTATTACTTAGGTATTGATTTGGGTGGCACGAATATTGCCGCCGCAGTTGTCGATGAGAATTATAAAATCATCGGCAAGGGAAAGATTAGCACAAATTGCCCTCGCCCCTCAGATGAAATTTGTGACAGTATTTATGAAGCCGGTATGCTTGCAATTAAGAATAGTGGGTTGAAATCAGACGATATTTCAAAGATAGGTGTCGGGTGTCCGGGTATAGTTAATCCTAAAACGGGTGTCGTTTGTTATTCCTGCAATTTGGGGTTTACCAATGCTCCAATCGGTTATATGCTTGAGGCTCGTTTCGGTCGCAAAGTGTTATTGGAAAACGATGCAAATGCCGCAGCTTTAGGTGAGCAGTTGGCTGGTGCCGGTAAGGGTGCAAATCAATTTGTTGCCATTACATTAGGTACCGGTGTCGGAGGCAGTGTTATTATTGACTCAGTTATTCTGTCGGGTGCTAATTCGGCCGGTGGCGAATTAGGTCATACCGTAATTGTTAAGGACGGTGAGCCTTGCGGTTGCGGCCGTTGTGGTTGTTGGGAGGCTTATGCTTCGGCAACCGGCCTTATACGTCAGACCAAGGCGGCTATGCAAATAAACAGGTCCAGCAAAATGTGGAAAATAGCAGGCTCTTTGGACGGGGTAAATGGTAAAACTGCATTTGACGGACTTCGTGCAGGGGATAAAACGGCTCTTAAGGTTGTTCAAAATTATTGTGATTACGTTGCTTGCGGTTTAACTAATATTATTAATATATTTCAGCCTGATGTCATTTGCATCGGGGGAGGAATTTCTAATGAGGGTGAAACCTTGGTTGCACCGATAAGAGAATACGTCGAGCGTGAGAGATACTCAAAAAATATAGATAAACAGACTGAAATCAAAGCGGCTGTGTTGGGTAATGATGCCGGTGTTATCGGCGCTGCGTTCTTGGGGAATATTTACAGATAATATTAATTTGATGAAAGGCGGTGACCATGATGAATTATGAAAAAATCATAGATTTTGCCAAAACTTTGGGATGCAAGTGTTATGAAAATGAACGGTTAAGCAATCGTACCACCTTTAAAATAGGCGGTCCTGCAGATTGGCTTGTTGAATGCTATGATACGTCAAAACTGCCTTTATTATTGTCTTTGATAAAGAAAGAAAAAATACCGTTGACTGTCATCGGTAAAGGGTCAAATCTTCTGGTGTCCGACCAAGGTATACGAGGTCTTGTTTTAGTTATTACAGAGGACACGGTAACCGTGAACGGTGATATAGTTACTGCCTCGGCCGGAGCAAAATTATCTAAGCTTTGCAATTTTGCATTAGAGAACGGTCTTTCAGGTTTGGAATTTGGTTTTGGAATTCCGGGTTCGGTAGGCGGTGCAGTTTATATGAACGCCGGTGCTTACGGTGGAGAAATTAAACAGGCAATAGTATCGGTCTCTTCAATTACACGTGACGGGAAATTAAAAATCCGCAGTGTGAAAGAGTTGGAAATGGGTTACCGCAATAGTGTTTTTAAATCAAATGACGAAATAATACTATCTGCTGACTTTAAGCTGATACAGGACAAAAAAGAAAATATAAGATACAGAATGGATGATTATATATCTCGGCGGAAGGAAAAACAACCATTAGAGTACCCGAGTGCCGGAAGTACCTTTAAGCGTCCTGAGGGCAATTTTGCAGGAAGCTTGATAGAAAGGTGCGGTTTAAAGGGCAGTTCTGTGGGTGATGCCGAGGTAAGCCGAAAACACGCAGGTTTTGTTATAAACAAGGGTAATGCGACCTGTAGTGATGTTTTAGAACTGATTTCACATATTAAAAATACCGTTTTAAAAGAAACAGGTATTAAATTAGAAACAGAAATAATTTATTTGGGGTAGAAAATGGAACTTATTATTGTTACGGGAATGTCGGGTGCCGGAAAGACGATTGTTGCTAATGCTTTGGAGGATATTGGTTTTTACTGTATTGATAATATGCCTCCGAAACTTATCAAACCTGTTGCTGAACTTTCAGGTTTGGGTCAGGATGCTTTGAAAAAGGTTGCAATTGTTACCGATATAAGAACCGGTAAAATGTTTGCTGATTTAATCCCTGCTTTGCAGGAAATCACTGAGCTTGGAATTAAGTATAAGCTTTTATTTTTGGATGCCGACAGCAAGGAGTTGGTTATTAGGTATAAAGAAACCCGTCGTCGTCATCCGATGGCCTCGGGTGATAGGATAAGTGTGTTTGAGGCGGTTGAGAATGAGCGTGAAATGTTAAGACCTTTAAAGGAACGCGCTGATTATATTGTTGATACAACAATAACTTCAACTTCAACGCTTAAGGAAAGAATTACAACGTTGTTTTTGGGTGATGCAAGCCGAGGCATGACGATTCAGTGTATTTCGTTCGGTTTTAAATATGGCTGTGTGTCGGAAGCTGATATAGTGTTTGACGTAAGGTGTCTGAAAAATCCTTTCTATGTTTCTGAATTGAAGCACTTAACCGGCTTGGATAAGCAGGTTAGTGATTTTGTTCTTAATCTACCGGAAACTAACGGATTAAAAGAAAGGCTATTAAGTTTAATTGATTATACAGTTCCCCTTTATTGCAAAGAGGGAAAAAGTCAGTTGGTTATTGCAATAGGCTGTACCGGAGGTAAGCACCGCTCGGTCACCTTTGCCGAGCTAATATTTAAACATCTATCTGAACAGAATTATAATACCGCAGTTACACATCGCGATATTGATAAGGAGTAAAAAGTGGGCAAGGTTTCTTTTTCGTCAGAGCTGAAAACCGACCTTTGTAAAATTAAACCGACCGGTTGTTGCAGGCTTGCTCAAATGTATGGACTGCTTCTTTTCGGTCGGTCTTTTTGCAAAGAGGATATAAGTATTTTTACTAAAAACCGTGATACGGCAGAGGCTTATTCGAGTTATTTGAAAATTTGCTTCTCGGTTCACACAACGGTTTTCAATTCAAAGGGCGGATATATCGTATCGGTGCCGGGAGAGGCCGACCGAGTGAGAATAGTTAACTATTATTCCAGTGGTGAAAATGATTGGATTTTTAATCCGAAGCACGTTAAAAGAAGCTGTTGCAGGTGGGCGTTTATCAGGGGTGCATTTCTGTCGGCGGGCAGTATAAATAATCCTGAAAAAGGCTATCATCTTGAATTTGCAGTTAAAGACCCTACCTTAAGCTTTGCTTTTGCCGCATTTTTAGAACTTTGCGGGTATAAGCCGCACACCTCGGCTCGTTCAAGCGTTACGGCTTTATATTTTAACAACAGTACGGCAATTGAGGAAATTTTGGGCTTTATCGGTGCATCCGGGCAAAGCCTTGAGATAATGGAAACCAAAATTGTTCGTGATATGAGAAATAAACTTAACCGTCAGAATAATTTTGAAACCTCAAATATAACAAAAACGGTAAATGCCGCATTAGAGCAACTAAAAGCAGTAAAATATCTTGAAAAGAACAATTTGTTGGGCGTTTTACCGGAAGAATTGTTTGAGGTTGCTGTTCTACGCAGAGATAACCCCGAGGCTTCTTTAAGTGAACTTTGCACACTTTGCGGCGGAAAAATCTCCCGTTCGGGACTTAATCATCGATTAAAACGAATAATAGATTTTTACCAGGAACAAAAACAGATTAAAAAGAAATAACAACAACACAAGAATATAAATGAAAGGAGTGACACAATATGACCGATTTTGTGCATCTACACGTTCATACCGAATACAGTCTTTTAGACGGTGCTTGTCGTATTAAGGATTTAGTTAAGGCTGCTAAAGATAAAGGACAAACAGCTCTTGCAATTACTGACCATGGTGTTATGTACGGTGCGGTGGAGTTCTATAAGGCTAGTAAGACAGCAGGATTAAAGCCAATTATCGGTTGTGAGGTTTATGTCGCTCCGAGAACACGTTTTCAGAAAACAAAGGAATATGACAGTGAATACCGTCATTTAGTGTTGCTTTGTAAAAATGCTGTGGGATATCGCAATTTAACAGAACTTGTGTCACGCGGTTTTACCGAGGGTTTTTACTCGAAACCCCGCATTGATGAGGATTTGTTGGCAGAACATTCTGACGGATTAATAGCCTTATCGGCTTGTCTTTCGGGTGAAATTCCAAAGTGTCTTATTAACAATGACTATGAAAAAGCAAAAGAGGTTGCCTTAAAATATAACACAATGTTTGGTCAGGGTAACTATTATCTTGAACTTCAAAATCATAATTTATCTGAAGAGCAACGTATAATGCCGCAAATTATAAGGCTTTCAAAAGAAACCGGTATACCGCTTGTGGCGACAAATGATGTGCATTATATTGAGAAACAAGATTCTCAGGTGCAGAATATCCTTATCTGTATCGGTACTAACCATACCGTAAACGAAAAATCGGGATTGGAATTTGAAACTGAGGAGTTTTATCTCAAAACCGGTGACGAAATGGCCGAGATTTTTCCGGAAGAAGCGGTGTCTAATACTGTTAAAATTGCCGAAATGTGTCGATTTGATTTTGAGTTTGGCAATACAAAACTCCCTTTTTATGATATTGGAAGTAAAAATCATTTTGAATATTTAACCGAATTGAGTTTTGAAGGTGCAAAGCGTAACTACGGTGAAATTACACCTGAAATCAAAGAGCGATTAGACTATGAATTAGGAATAATTAACCGAATGGGGTATGTTGATTATTTTCTGATAGTTTCCGATTTTGTCAGATATGCTAAATCGCAGGATATTCCGGTTGGTCCGGGAAGAGGCTCGGGTGCTGCAAGTATTGTTGCTTATTGTATTGGTATTACCGGTATTGATCCTATAAAATATAATCTTCTTTTTGAACGTTTTTTAAATCCTGAGCGTGTTTCAATGCCGGATTTTGATATTGATTTTTGCTACGTCAGACGCCAGGAGGTTATAGATTACGTTATAAGAAAATACGGTACCGACCACGTGGCGCAGATTGTTACCTTCGGTACAATGGCTGCGAGGGCTGCAGTCAGAGATGTGGGCAGGGCGATGGATATACCGTATGCTTCTTGTGACCGTATTGCAAAGCTAATCCCGCAGGAATTGAAAATTACAATAGACCAAAGTCTTAAAAAGGTGCCGGAATTACAAAAGGAGTACGATTCTGACCCCACAGTTAAGGCTTTGATTGATATGGCTAAAATGGTTGAGGGTATGCCAAGACATGCTTCAACCCATGCGGCAGGTGTGGTCATAACCGACCGACCTGTAGCTGAATATGTGCCGCTAAGCATAAGTGATGAGTCGGTGGTAACCCAATATACAATGACCACATTAGAGGAATTAGGTCTTCTGAAAATGGACTTTTTGGGGTTAAGAAACCTTACGGTTATTGATGATACCGTTAAGATGATTCGCCGAAAAGTACCGGAATTTAATATGAACGAAATACCTTTGGATGATAAGGATACTATGAAAATGATGTCCCGAGGTCAAACTGAGGGCGTTTTCCAGTTTGAATCGGGTGGAATGAAAAATGTTTTGATGTCCTTCAGGCCTGAAAAAATTGAGGATTTGATTGCTATTATTTCGCTTTACCGTCCCGGCCCGATGGACTCAATTCCGAAATACATCGAAAACCGTCATAATCCGAGTAAAATTAAATATCCGACAGAATTATTAAGACCTATACTTGAGGTAACCTACGGTTGTATTGTCTATCAGGAACAGGTTATGCAGGTTTTTAGAACCCTTGCCGGATATTCGTTGGGAAGGGCAGATATTGTTCGCCGTGCCATGGCAAAGAAAAAGCATGATGTTATGGAAAAGGAACGTTCGGCGTTTATTTATGGTGAAAAAAATCCCGACGGCACAATTTCCTGTGAGGGCTGTGTCGCAAGAGGTGTAGGTGTTGAGGCGGCAGAAAAGATTTTTGATGAAATGTCGGCTTTCAGTTCGTATGCTTTTAATAAGTCACATGCTGCGGCATATGCTTATGTTTCTTATCAAACGGCATATTTAAAATGTCATTATGAAAAGGAATATATGGCGGCGCTGTTAACCAGCGTTTTGGATAACCCGTCAAAGCTTGGACGTTATATGGCTGAGTGTGTCAAAAACGGCATTAAAATCCTACCGCCTGATGTTAATTTAAGTGAACGTCATTTTACCCCGACGGCTGAAGGTATACGCTTCGGTCTTTTGGCGGTCAGGAATATCGGCGGGAATTTGGTAGAACGGTTGTTAAAAGAGCGTGAAAAAGGTACCTTTAAATCGGTATATGATATGTGTGACCGATTATTTGGAATTGACCTCAATCGCCGAGCTGTTGAAAGTCTTATTAAAAGCGGCTCATTGGATTGCTTTAATTTAAGCCGTCGGGCGCTTTTGCAGGGCATAGAACAGCTTATGCGTTCAATTGAGGCCGACAAAAAGTATACTATGCACGGACAACTTGATTTGTTTGGTAGTGAATTAGGCTCTCAATCAAAGCACTATGAAATAACCGACTGTGAAGAAATGCCGCAATTTGAACTGTTAGCCTATGAAAAAGAGGTTACAGGAATGTATATTTCGGGGCATCCCTTGGAGCAGTACTCCGGCGCTTTGAGTGAAAAGGGCTTGATTAAAACCTTTGACCTTAATGATACAGAAAAGGTTACTCGTTTAGACGGCAAAATGGTATCAATAGGTGCTATGGTGTCAAAAGTACGCCGTAAAGCTACTAAAAATGACCAAACGATGGCTTTTGTAGAAATTGAGGATATGTACGGTTCGGTTAACGTTATCGTTTTTCCAAAATTATTTGAACAAAATTCCGGAATTTTAAATCAAGGGGCAGTAGTTAAGGTTCTTGGAAGGGTATCCTTAAAGGAATCGGGTGAGATTGATATAATTGCCGATAGAATTGATGTTTTACCTAAAGGCAGGATTGCATCGGTATCGCAAAAACCGCAAGCACAAAATGAATCGGCTGTGCCGAAATATAAAACGGGACTCTATTTAAGGGTGACCTCTATGAACAGTGCCGAATATATTAAAGCACGTGAGATATTAAACAGCCATAGCGGTAATATACCGGTTATTATAAAAGAAACCGAATCGGGTAAGGCTTATTGCTCACCGCAAAACAGGTGGGCTACTGTGGACGAAATGCTGCTGTCAAAACTTTATGAAATTTTAGGCTCGGATAATGTTAAATTTGTTAGGTAAATATGCGGATATGTAGTGTTTTTACAGATTATTTACTTGACATTATTAATGTTATGAGTTATCATACGATTTGAATTAATCGAAATTTTTTTATTTTGAAATGGGTGTATTTTTATGAATAAAGTAACTGCTATCGGTGTTTTGACCAGCGGCGGTGATGCTCCCGGTATGAATGCGGCTGTTCGTGCCGTTGTGAGAACTGCTTTTGCAATGGGAATTAAATGCTACGGTGTTCACCGAGGATATAACGGACTTATCGAGGGCGATATTTTCGAAATGACAATCCGTGACGTTAGTGATATTATTCACCGCGGGGGTACTGTTCTTTATACTGCGCGCAGTCCGTTGTTTAAAACCGAAGAGGGTATAAATCTTGCAATAGACAATTGTAAAAAATTCGGTATTAACGGTATTGTTGTTATCGGCGGTGACGGTTCTTACAGGGGTGCCAGAGATTTGTCCGAAAGGGGTATACCTTGTGTCGGCATTCCCGGAACTATTGATAATGATATCGCTTCCACGGAATATACAATCGGGTTTGATACCGCAATGAACACTGCGATGGAAATGGTTGATAAACTGCGCGATACCGCACAGTCACACGAGCGTTGCTCGGTTGTTGAGGTTATGGGACGTCATGCCGGTTGGCTTGCATTGGAAACCGGTATTGCTGTCGGCGCAACGGCAATTCTTGTTCCGGAGGTGGAGTTTGACATTCAAAAGGATATTGTTGATAAAATACATAAAACCCATCAGTCCGGTAAAAAGCATTTTATCGTTGTTGTGGCTGAGGGCGTCGGCAATGTTGATAATTTAGCTAAAGAAATTGAAGAAAAAACCGGTATTGAGTCGAGAGCTACAATATTGGGACATGTTCAAAGAGGAGGACGTCCGACTGCCCGCGACCGTGAAATGGCCAGTTGTATGGGTAACTATGCAGTCAATCTTTTAAGTCAGGGTGTAGGTAACCGAGTTGTATCATACCGTAACGGTAAACTTACTGATTTTGATATTTTTGAAGCACTCAATATGAAAAAAGATTTCGACTTAAATAAGTTTGAAACAGCCAACGCTATTTCGATTTAAATTTTTTAAAGCTCCGCAATATTAGCGGAGCTTTAAACTTAATACAAATATTAACAATTGACAAAGCAAGGATAATATAGTAAAATTTTTTATAAGAGGGTGATAGTATGAGACGGGACGGAAAAAAGATTAAGGTTGAGAGTGTTGAGTATGCAATTACTCCGCATATTATGCCAAAGCGTAACGATGCTCTTAATTTAATAGAGGTTGATATTCCGGCGGAACCAATTCAAAATTATTTAAACGCTAAGCGAAAAGAGGGTATTAAGCTTAGTCACTTGGCTGTTATTATTGCAGCTTATACACGTATGCTTGGTCAGTTTCCGCAGATTAATCGTTTTATCGTTAACAAAAAGGTTTATGCTCGAAATGAGTTTAATGTTGCTATGGTTGTGCTTAAAGCCGGCGAGATGGACAACGGAACTATGTCAAAGGTGAATTTTGACCCCGAGGATACTATTTTTGAGGTAAATAAGAAGATTACCGAATACATAGAAACAAATAAAAATGCCGAAAGCGAAAACAGCACCGATAAATTGGCTAAATTTTTACTTAGTGTGCCTGGGTTACTTAGGGTCGGTGTAAATGCGTTGGTTTGGCTTGATAAGCACGGTTTATTGCCAAGGGCAATTATTGATGCAAGTCCTTTTCATTCAAGTTTAACGATTTCTAATTTGGCAAGCATCAGAACTAACCATATTTTTCACCACATTTATAATTTCGGTACAACAGGCGTATTTATTACAATGGGTAATAGCCGTGAGGTGCCCAAGCGCAGACTTGACGGTGAAATAGAATTTGAAAAGTGTATTCCTATGGGTATTGTTATGGATGAGCGAATTTGTTCGGGAAGTTACTTTGCGATGGCTTTCAGACAATTCAGAAAATATCTTAAGAATCCTGAATTACTCGAACAAAAGCCGGAGTCAAAGGATGTTGTCCGTGAAATACCATACAGGAAGGATAAATATTAAAGTGCAAAAAAATCTACCTAATCGGTAAAGGTTAGGTAGATTTTGTATAATATTGCGTTTTTTAAAAAGAGGTACTGAGTAACCCAAATTATTAAGGGTTACTTAGCACCTCTTTTATGCTATTGGGCGGTATTTTTGCTTTTTAATTTATATAATTCCTCATGTGCTAAACGTGCCTTTGCAACCGGAATTTTTGTTTTCGGGAAGCAGTAGTAAAGTCTTTCTTTGTTGCCGATTGAAATTACATCGCCTATTTCATACCAGTAATAGTCGGCATTAAGACCGAATGAAGCTGTCGGCTGTTGACGGTACTCTAACTTGCCGTTACATCCCGTTAAAACAAAGCCGTTTTTATCGTGCTTTAATGTGCCGGTACCAACCATATAAAGCGCCTTTGTGTCGGCAATTATACCTAT
>JAZSCC010000210.1:0-2987 GCA_045602685.1 Acutalibacteraceae bacterium
TATACGTTTAGTAATCCACTTTATCCACATAGTTATCCACATATAGTTGGCGTAAAATCAAGGGGATTTTTGTCGAGAAGTGTTATTAGTGTTTAAATCAGTGTGGAGAAGTGGGATAACCTTTGCGGTTATTTAGTTAACATAAGTATTTTTTGGTTGGTGTTATGGAAACAAATATACAAATTGTATATTTATCTGAGTCTGACAGAAAATTGCACCAACGTTGTATTGGTTTACGTTATTTAAGGGAAGCTGCATCTGCCTTCATAGGAGGTAAAAAAATTGCGTAATTTTACTGTTACCGTTGACACAAATGGAAAAATCGAGTTATCAGAACAGTTCGTTGGTTACGGCGGTGAGCATAATTCAGTAAGTCTTAGTATCGGTTTTACTACCGAGAGTATTGGCCTGTATGGACAGGCTGATTATTTTCGTATTGTGGTTGACGGAATTTACAGCGATAAACTGTATATGAATGATAATGCATTAAATTATATTTTACCTCAGGAGGTTATGAATCCTCCCGAGGTGCATTGTCAGTTGTTAGGTTATTCTGAGACAGACAAAGATATTTCATCTATTGTTAAGAGTGAGGTTTTCGGTTTAAAGGTTGCTCCGTCACAGGTGCCATACAAAAAAGCAGATACCAATCCGGATATATTTGAAAAGACAGTTGCTCTCTGTTCGTCATCGGCTGAGAGTGCGAGTCGTGATGCCGCTTTGGCTCTAGATTATGCTAATAGAGCAGCCGGTAGTGCCGGCGCTGCTGAGACCGCTGCGATGGCGGCCGCACTGTCAGCAGAGGACGCATTAAACAAGGCTATTGAGGCTGAAACCAGTGCCGACAGAGCCGAGCAGATATTAGAAAAGTTGGACGGCAATAATTTTTCCAATGCACTTAAAGGTAATGCTTCGGGTGAGGTTATAAAATTAGAGGATATTTCACCTGTGCAGCACGAGGTTAATATTCAATTATCAAATGCCGACGGGACACCGTTGGTCAACACTGTTGAGACGGTCATTCCCGAGGTAAGTTACGGTACTGAGGACGGAATATCGTGGGATGACGTGCCCGGCTGGACACAGTCCATTTCACCGTTAGAGGTTGGAGTTGATAATCTTAAGGTGACCGCACGGCTGACGGGAGATATTTATATAGCACCTCTCGTAAATGGGAATTTCTCAACAGAATGGGGAGACCCCTTCTATATTCGTGCTCACTGGTTGGATGCTGAGCAAACGGCTGAAATATCATATACAATAGAAAACGGAAGTTTATCATGGTCGGGAAGCTTTGTAAACGGTGATATAACCGAATCGGAGGTTGGCGCATATGAGCACACTTTTAATGCTGACGAAAAGCTTACCGGTATTTGGGTAATGACCGAATCTCCCTCAAATTCGTGGGTAACATTATCGGTTAAGACTGCTGTTAATGACGTAACCGTTATTGTGACCGATGAGAATGAGGTTGAATATCTTTATAAACCTGACTTAAGCGGCAGTTTATCTGTTCCGTCAATGTATCCTTTAATGTCGTTTAAAACCGATTCCGATGGGGTGGTAATTGATGTTCAATACAACAAAGACACAAACAAGTCTTTTAATGATATTTGCAACAATGTCACCAATGCACTTAAAGGTGAGGCATCGGGGGAGTTTGTGTATATTGATGACGTGTCACCGATTGAGCATAATATGAAAATTAAATTAGTGGCACGGACGGCTTCGTTAAAAGATACAAAGCTTGTAAAATGTGAAAATTTACTCACAAATGATATTGTTTCACAGGGCGATTTTGTAATTAAAGAAGGGGTTTATTCTTCTTCTTGCAACGCGTGGGAGACTTTGACTTTAAAAGGTTCATATTTAAATGCAGGAACAGAATATACTGTTCGTGTTAACGTTCTTGATTTTAAGTTAAACAGTAATGGAAATAATCTTACGAGTTATGCCGTTTGCTTAAAATACGTTGATGAAGAAAATGTACCGCACGAAAGCGGTAAACTTGAACTTAATAAGTTGGGTTGGGTAGAGCTTAAATACACACCAAAAGTATCGGGTGTATATGATTTTCTTTGTTTTGGCAGAAGTGACAAAGACGGTTCTGTATCATTCACCACACCCCAGGTTATATCAAGAAAACACGGTACAGAATATGATTTTGTTGAGGATGAAGTTGATGGTAACGGATATCTTGCGATTATAGAAGATGTTAAAAGCGTTTATCCAAGTTTTATACTAACCACAAATACACCAAATGCAATAATACAATGTGAATACAACAGAGACATAAACAAAGCTTTTGCCGAGCTTTATAAGGCAATCATATCTTTAGGAGGTAATATATAATGTTTATTTTGAAGGAATTTATTAAATCGGGACTTATTAAAGCGGTTGGAAAAATGGCTGACTATCAGATTGTTTTAAATGCAGTAGGTTGGCTTGAAAAGGGCGTTCTTAGTGAAGATGACCTTGCGGAAATTCAAGCTGCTATCGATAAGCAGTATGAAGTTCCCGAAGTCACCGAAGACCTTGAAGTCATTGATGATAATGAGTAAGGTGAGGTTGAAACTTAATGGCTGTTAACGAATATAAAAAAGGTGTAAGCACTCAACTTTCGACTAATTTCAAATCGACGGAGTTTGACTGTAACGGTAAAGGATGCTGTTCAAAAACACTTATCGATACAAAGTTGGTTGAACACCTGCAGGCTATACGCGACCATTTTGGTAAGCCTGTAAAAATACACAGCTCATACCGTTGTGAAATACACAACCCTAAAGTTGGTGGGGTTAAATCAAGCAAGCATTTAAAGGGCATGGCGGCTGATATTAAGGTTGAGGGTATTGAACCGGCAGAGGTCGCTAAATTTGCCGAAAGTATCGGTGTTAAGGGTATCGGATTGTATGACACATCCAAAGACGGACACTTTGTGCATATAGATGTTCGTGATAAGAAAGGTTTTTGGAAGGCGGATCGTAGCC
>JAZSCC010000211.1:0-4464 GCA_045602685.1 Acutalibacteraceae bacterium
AACTCACCGCCGTCGGTAAAACGGGTTGAGGCGTTGACGTACACCGCCGCGCTATCAATAAGCAAGACAAAACGGTCGGCATTAGCGGTGTTTTCGGTGACGATACACTCACTGTGGCCGGTCGAGTGTGCTGAAATGTGGCTGATAGCCTCGTCGACGTTTTCAACAATTCTTATTCCTAAAATATAGTCTAAAAATTCGGTATCAAAATCGGTTTCGTTGGCTTTTGTACCGTCAATTATCTTTTGCGCCTTTTCGCAAAGACGAAGCTCAACAGGTGAAAGGCCATTTTGGACTCTCTTTTCAACCAATCTTTCTTTTAAAAGAGGCAAAAATTCTTTAGCAACAGCACTGTTAACTAAGCAAACCTCAGCCGCGTTACAGACTGACGGACGGCTTGTTTTGGCGTTTTCGACTATATTAAGAGCCATTTCAATGCTGGCCGACTCATCAATATAGATATGGCAAATACCTGTGCCTGTTTCAATGCAGGGAACTTTGGCGTTTTCGACACAGCTTCTGATAAGTCCTGCACCGCCGCGTGGTATAAGCATATCAACGTATCCTATTGCGGTCATAAGTTCGGTCGCGCTTTGTCTTGAAGTATCAGTAATAAGGCTTATTGTATCTTCGGGGAAGCCTGCGGCTACAATACCCTCACGCAGTGCTTTTGTAATGGCTATATTTGAGTTTATAGCTTCTTTTCCGCCACGCAAAACACAGACGTTGCCCGCCTTTATGCTTAAAGCGGCGGCGTCTGAGGTTACATTCGGGCGGCTTTCGTAAATCATTGCGAGCAGACCCAATGGTACCGTAACTTTTTTGATTTCAAGCCCGTTAGGGCGGTTAACGGTAGATAAGGTTTCACCTAACGGGTCGGGTAGGGAAGTTACCTCGACCATCGCATCTGCCATATTATAAATTCTTTGTTTATTAAGCGTCAATCGGTCAATCATAACGGCAGAGATTTTACCGGTTGCATTCTTTATATCGATTTCGTTTGCGGAAATGATTTTCTCGCAATGTGCCTTTAAGCTTTCGGCCATTTTTATGAGCGCTTGGTTTCTTTGTTCGCCGGTTGATGAGGCAACAGCAGTCTTGCACAGCTTTGCCTTTTGTAAAATTTCCAATGTAGTCATTTTGTCACCGTTTTCCGTAAAATCTTGTGCCGATTTTTTCACCGTTGGCGATTTCATAAAGTGCTTCAGGGTCATTACCGTCGGTGATTACCATATCAATGCCGTTTTCAACGCACATTTTAGCGGCTTTGATTTTGGTTTGCATTCCACCTGTGCCCAAAGACGAACCTGCACCGCCGCCTAATGATATAATTTCATCGGTAATTTCAAAAACACTGTCTATAAGCTTGGCGTGGGTATCTTTATGCGGGTCGGCAGTGTAAAGGCCTTTAATATCAGACAAAAGTACAAGTAAATCTGCCTTTGCCTCAACCGCAACGATTGCCGATAACGTATCGTTATCACCAACTGAAATTTCATCGGTTGCGATGGTGTCATTTTCATTGATAACCGGCAGAACGTTGAGTTCAAGTAATCGGTTCAGTGTGTTGTGGAAGTTTTGATTGCGGCTTTCGTTTTCAAGGTCGCTACCTGTAAGCAGTATTTGAGCAATGATGTGACCGTATTCCGAAAACTCTTTATCGTATATGTACATCAGCTCGCACTGACCGATAGCGGCGGCTGCCTGCTTGGTGGGAACGTCGTTCGGTTTTTCGTTCAATCCCAATTTGCCGACGCCCATACCGATAGCACCTGATGAAACCAAAATCAACTCGTGACCGGCGTTTTTAAGGTCACTCATAACCCGGCAGATTTTTTCGACATGGCGAATATTCAAATTTCCTGTTTTGTGGGTAAGTGTTGATGTACCTACCTTTATTACAATTCTCATTTTTTACAACCTCGTCACCTAAGCGTTTTTTATATTATAATGGTCGTTGAACGTGGAAAAGACACTTTCAGTGTCATTTCCACACCAAATCTCCGATTTGTCAACAAATTTTCAAGGAAAATTTGACAACGGCCATTGCAATGATGTAGAAAAGCAATCGAATTTTACGAAATTTGATTGCTTGAAAGCCGATTTATCGGCTTTTGTGGAAACGTTTTGCGTTTACACGTTCTACAATCATTATAACTTTTATATTCTAGACTTGCAAGAGAAATATAAATAAATAAGGAGTTTTTAGCTATAATTTGTAAATAATTCTATTGCTTTTTATTGATTGAAATGTTAAAATATTACAGATAATTTATTAGGAGGTAATCTCAATGGATATTCTGTGGAAGAATCTATTAGAGTTTTCTTGGCAGGACGGTGTAATGATTTTAATCGGCTTTTTGCTGATTTACCTTGCCATTAAAAAAGAAATGGAGCCCACTTTGCTTTTACCGATGGGCTTCGGTACGTTGCTGGTTAACATTCCGTTTTCGGATGCTTTAACCGGTCCTATTAAAGAACTTTATTATGCCGGTATTGCAAACGAGTTGTTCCCGTTGTTACTGTTTATCGGTATCGGTGCAATGATTGACTTTGGTCCGTTGCTTACCAACCCCAAGTTAATGTTATTCGGAGCCGCCGCACAGTTCGGTATATTCTTTACATTCTTTATGGCAAGAATGTTCTTTCCGGAAATTGATGCTGCTTCAATTGCCATTATCGGTGCTGCTGACGGTCCGACTTCAATTGCCGTTGCAAACACATTAGGCTCGCAGTATGTAGGTGCTATTACCGTTGCGGCTTATTCATATATGGCATTAGTTCCGATTATTCAGCCGCCGGTTATAAGATTGCTTACAACCAAAAAAGAGCGTATGATTCGTATGCCTTATGAGCAGAAATCGGTTTCAAAATTAACAAGAATTATGTTCCCGATTATCATTACGGTTGTAGTATCTGCTATTATTCCGCAGGCAACTGCTCTTATCGGTTTCTTGATGTTCGGCAACCTCATCCGCGAGTGTGGTGTATTGGATTCGCTTTCCGAAACAGCACAAAAGGTTTTGGCTAACCTTGTTACCATTTTCCTCGGCATTTCAGTTGCATTTAATATGACCTCGGATAAATTCTTGAAGCCCGATACTTTGCTTATTATGGGCCTCGGTCTTATTGCTTTCATTGTTGATACTGCGGGCGGGGTGCTTTTTGCCAAGTTCCTTAATCTGTTCCTTAAAAAGAAGCTTAATCCAATGATTGGTGCTGCTGGTATTTCCGCATTCCCGATGTCGGGACGTATTGTTCATAAAATGGGACTTAAAGAAGACCCGCAGAACTTCCTTTTAATGCACTCAATCGGTGTAAACGTTTCGGGACAGATTGCCTCGGTTATTGCCGGCGGTATTATATTGAACTTCTTTGCTTAAAGGAGGAGACAAATAATGAGATTATTAAATATGTTTTTGAATACTTTGAATACTGTACCCAATGTATCCGAAATTAAGGATAACATTGAAAAGGCTTCAGAGGGTATGGGCTGGCATCCTGAAAAGGCTCTTGAGATTCTGCCCAAGGCAGGCATCGGTATGTTGGTTATCTTCGCCATAATTGGTGTTATCATACTTGCAACCCTGCTTATAAACAAAATCTTTTCTAAAAAATAAGCGATAAGTACTTCTTAAATAAGGCTTAGTCCCCGCTGTCAAGTGGGGACTTTTTTGTTTAAATAGAGTATAACTCGTCAACAATTTAGTATAAATATAACATTGCAAACAAATAAATGTCGATTTTAACTTTTTTTATATAAAGTGTGGTAAAAATTTGTAGATTTTGTGCATTACATTTTTTGACAAAAAATGTTAAAATATATATGTAATATATAAAATATGATATTCAAAAGCGGGTGATGATAAGGTGCTTAAACTTAATGAAAAGGTTATGTACGGTACAACAGGAGTATGTGTTGTTGACAGCGTTGAGGATAAGCGTATCGGTAAGGAAATCAAGAAATATTATGTCTTAAAGCCGGTATCTCAAACCTCGTCAACCGTTTATATTCCTTTGGACAGTGAGAAACTGTTAAGTAAGGTTCGATGTATTTTGTCGGTTGAAGAAATAAAAAGTATATTATCTTCATTAAGTGATGAGCCGGACATATGGACCGATAATGATAATGAACGCAGAGAAAAGTTTTCAGAGATAATTTCTTCCGGTGACCGTAAGGCTTGTTTAATATTAGTACGTACCCTGCATAACCGTCAGAACTTTTTGTCAGGTACGGGTAAAAGGCTGCATATTGCCGATGAACGCGCATTAAAAGAAGCTGAACGATTAATTCATGATGAATTTTCGGTTTCATTAAGTATTAAGCCCGAAGAGGTAAAGGCGTTTATTCAAAGTCAGTTGAATTCGGAAAGTTAATTGAGATTTAAAAGGCCGTTTAGCCACGTTCTGTGTAACGTGGGCTAAACGGTCTTTTTTTGTGTGTTTATAATTATTTATATTTTA
>JAZSCC010000212.1:0-2995 GCA_045602685.1 Acutalibacteraceae bacterium
CCTCATCCACTCTTTGCTTAGTAACCGAAAAGACATCCTGATTACGGGCAACACCTAAAGCAGAAATATCATCAATGACACCGAATTTTTCCACAAGAGTATGAAGTGCATCAATATAGGATTTTGCAAATGCTTCATTCACCTCAACCTTATCGGTGTCTGCAGCCGAAAAATCACAGGAAACAAGAATATCTATCTTACCCCTTGCGACACGCGATTGAACGTAAGATTTTAACTTATCTTCCAAAAAAGCCAACTGTCGCGGTGCACGTACAGATGCTTCAAAAAACCGGTGATTAACCGATTTAAGCTCAACAGTTACTGCTAAGGTATCGTTATTTGCCTCACCGCGTCCATAACCGGTCATACTTCTGACCATATATGTCATCTCCAGTATTTTTTTGATTGTTAAATTACAGTTTATTATACCAAAATTTCACACGAAAGTCAACCCGAAATCACGTTTTAACGTCTGAAAAAACAAGTAAAATCCCGCTTTTTTCAAAAAAGCAGGATTTTCAAAACTATTTCATATTTACTTACCCTCTAAAGCGGTAATAATACGTACCGATTTGAACGTTTCTCCCGATTTTAAAAATTCAATGGCCTCTTTGTGAGTTATATCATAATCACTATCAAAATTATCAGGTTGACCGAACCATGGCTCTAAACAGAGAAACGGTGCATTAGGATTGGACCAGATTACAAACCGAGTGGCACCAGGGAAATCAAACTGAACCCCTCGACCGGTTTTACGGTTTTTCAGACAGCAGGTTTTCGATTTTAACTCCTTAAAAACAAGAGCATTACCATTTTCAAAATACTTATAATCCAAATCCATTTTGTCACTATCCGAAACAATCGGGGTTTTTTCATAGGTGAGCAAACTTCCGTACAACTCAAACGTATTAAGTGTCTCTTTTTGCGGGAAAATAAGGTCATATTCATTGATACCCTCAGGTGTCGAAAAACCGTCATGTGAGCCTATTGAGAACCACATTGTTTCATCATTGCAATTAGTAACCTCATAACCTGCGGTAACCTTACCGTCAGATAAAATATAACTGATACGGAGTTGAAATTCATATGGGAAAGACTCTTTTGTTTCATCTGAGGCAGTCAATAAAAATACAACCGAATCTTCAGTTTTTGATTCGACGGTAAAAAGTTTATTTCTTACAAAACCGTGTTTAGCCAAAAAATATTCTTTCCCGTTTAAAATGTACTTATCGTCACGAAGAGCGCCGGTCATCGGAAACAAATTAGGTGCACAAGCTCCCCAAAACTCAGGGTCGCCGGTCCAAAGATAGTCAACATCCTTATAACGAAAACCTGTCATCTCTGCTCCGACTTCGTTAATTGTAAGCACCGAATTGCCGTTTTTTAAAGTAACCATAATGACATCCCTCTACTGAAGTTAATTTTTCGATAATTATATCAAATCAGAAAAACATAGTCAAGAACTTTGCACTCCTACTAAAAAGAAAATGACACAAAACAAAATATTTTTCTACTTCATCCAATAGGACTTGAATAAGCAAAATTTTAATGTTAAAATAAAATAAAAAAATAAGGGACTTTGTGTATGGATATTTTTGTTGAACAATTAGTTGTTATTAAGCAGGATGCAAAAATTATTTTATGTAAAATTTTACTGCTACTTGTTGGGATATTATTTGCGTTAGGATTTTCAATACTTGCAATTTTATTTTCCTCTTTTTCATTCATACTTTATTTACTTGCCGCGGCTTCAATTTTTGGCGGATACCGGTTTAGCTGTCAGTTGAATAATGAATTTGAATATATAATAACCAACAACGAGATTGATATAGACCGTATTACCAATCGTAAAAAGAGAGTAAGAATGGCAAATTTTACAACTGCTGATATTTTAGAAATTGAAAAATATAATCCCACTCGCCATAAAGCTGATAAATCGAGAAACATTAATATTTATTTCGGTTGTACTCCTGATGATACAGCAATTGCATTTAAAATCAGGCACACAAAATACGGATACTATTATTTGGTGTTAACCCCGAACGAAAAAGTAAAAAACGCTATTAAAAAGTTTCTTCCCTACTCGCTTAAAGATAGCCTTTAACGGAGGTATATTATGGTTTTAACCGCACAACAAATGAAGGCCGTTGAGCAAAAAGCAGTTGACCTGGGTATGAGCTGGCTGAGGCTTATGGAGAATGCCGGCAGTGCCGCAACTAAAGCTATACGGGACAATTTGGAACTTAATGATAAAAAAATCATTATTATTTGCGGCAAAGGAAATAACGGCGGTGACGGATATGTTATTGCACGGAAGCTTTTGGAGAATAACGCCTCGGTTAGAGTGATTTCGGTTGGTGCACCATCTACCGAAAGTGCTTTGGAAATGGCCTCTAAAGCATATAATTCAGGAATTCGGCCTGTTGATTTTGAAAGTTATGAGTCACTTTGTTGCCAATACATAAATGATTCGGATATTATAATAGATGCAATTTTCGGCACCGGCTTTAATGGCGAGCCATCAGGCATATATGCTGCGGTAATTAATGCTATTAATTCAGCCTTCGGTATCAAGGTTGCGATAGATATACCAAGCGGTATGTCTGCTGATACAGGGAAATCAGACGGAATTTTTGTCAAAGCTGATATGACCGTAACCTTTGCCTCATTAAAGCCTTGTCATATTCTCTATCCCTCTTGTGAATTTTGCGGTCAGGTTACCGTTGCTTCAATCGGTATACCGGACCGGGCGTTTAATGGTATCAACCCAATAATGCAGGTTGTTACCACAGAAGACATTCTTTCACTTTTACCCAAAAGAAGCAAAAACACTCACAAGGGTAACTGCGGTACAGCCGGTCTTTTTTGCGGAAGCACAAACAAGCTCGCTGTCCAGAGGCTTGATGGTATGGATGTTGATTATCTCCGCATCGATTCCGTCAGCCTTGAGAAGCTCCTTTGCCTCAAGCGCCATACCAACGGTAATGCCGCTTGC
>JAZSCC010000213.1:0-6514 GCA_045602685.1 Acutalibacteraceae bacterium
ACGCCTGGACATTAAGTTCATCTGCGGTGTTTGGTATTCCGGGTGTGTTAGGCTTACTCGTTATTAGAATGATTATCTGAAATTAAGGAGAAACAGGATGTTAAAGCTTATTTTAGGGCGACAAAAAAGCGGAAAAACTAAATACTGTCTTGATGTTTTAAAACAATTAACCAAAAACAACAGAGAAGTAATTATGCTTGTACCTGAGCAGTTTTCGTTTGAATGTCAACGATATCTGTTAAACTCGTTAGGGCCTAAGCTGTTTAATAAAATAGATATTTTAAGTTTTACCGGCTTGTGTAGTTCAATACAGACTAAGGTGGGCGGCTTTGCAGGTATTGATGTCGATGACAGCACACGCTTTATACTTATCGGACAAGCTCTGGCTTCGGTAAAAGATAATCTTACTCTTTATTCAAAATATTATAACTCATCGGCATTTATAAAGCAGGTTATGTCGGTTATAACTGAATTTAAACAGGCTGATATCACCGTTAATGACCTAAAAATGATGTCATCTGTTACCGAAAATGAAACTTCTAGACAAAAGCTTTCAGATTTAGGTTTAATTTTGTCTGCATATGATGCCTTGTTAGGAACTCGATTTCAGGAACCTCTTGATTTAATTGAACGAACCTTGAATTTAATGCCTGATAATTCATTCTTCGCTGAAAAAACAGTAGTAATTGATGAGTTTAAAGGGTTTACTGAGGTTCAGTTTAAACTTCTCGAAAGAATTATTGCCGGTAGTACTGATACATATATAACATTTTGCTGTGACAGTTTGCTTGTTGACAACGATACCGACATTTTCGGTAATTTAAAAAAGACTGCCAACAGACTGATTAGAATTGCAAAGTCTCACGATGTAGCGGTTGCTGAACCTTTGGTTTTGTCAAATTCAGGCCGATTTGCTGAAGATTTGGAACACCTTGAACTCACTTTAGCCGAAAAACACTGCGGAAGCTTTGAGGGAAAAAGTGACAGTATTAATATAATTAAAGCAGACAGTGTTTTCAGTGAAATCGACTTTTGTATGTGTACCATTAAGCGACTTGTCAGGGAAAATAATTACAGATACCGTGATTTTGTTATAATTTCAAGGGATGACTCTTATAAGGATATTATTGAAGAAACTGCTTCAGATTATAAAATCCCTTGTTTTACCGATTATCGTGTCAGTGTATCGTCTTTACCGTTGTCAGCTTTTATAATATCTGCAATAAAAGCTTCATTGAACTTCAATACTGAGGACATTATAAAAATGCTTAAAACCGGTTTAGCTAGTGTCAGTGCTGATGACGCTGTAAAACTTGAAAATTATGCATATGTTTGGAGTATTGACGGTAGTAAATGGCTTAAAAAATGGACAATGAATCAAAACGGTTTTAATGCCGTTGATTTAAGCGAAGAAAAACTTGATAAGCTACAGAAGGAAACCCAAGACTTAGATAAATTAAGAGAAAAGGTAGTGTTTCCGTTAGAGCGATTAAGGAAAAGTTTTAATTCAACTGCTGAAGAAATTTGCAGGGCTGTTTTTGAATTATTTAATGATTATTCTACCATTGACTGTCTGAAAAGATTTACTGATGTATTAATTAAAAACGGAAGCCTAACCGACGCTGAATATCAAATTGCAGGATATGATGCTGTTATTAAAGCTTTTGATAAAATAGTTATGTCATTAGGTAATAAAACCTTATCAGGTCAGGAATTTTATGAGATTCTTTCAACGGTTTTAGGATATGAAACGGTTGGTGAAATTCCGCAAACTAAAGACCAGGTAATATACGGTACCGCCGACAGAATAAGACCGCTAAGACCTAAATTTGTTTTTGTTATCGGTATAAATCAGGATATTTTTCCTGCATTGGTCGATGACAGCGGATTACTGTCTCATTCTGAGCGTCAATCAATGATATTAAATAATCTGGCGTTATCGGATTGTGGAATATCTGACTGTATTGATGAAAAATTCCTTTTATATTCAGCTGTTACGTATGCAACAGAGGGTGTATTTTTAAGCTATGCTCAAACCAATACTCAAGGTTGTGCTCTTGAACTTTCAATTGAGCTTGAGGCAATTTTAGAGCGTTTTCCCGACATTAGCACCATTCATTATAATGGTGCGCTTACTGTGGACCTGCTTGAGTCCAAGGAAGCGTCATTCAAAAAGTTGGCAGAAAATTACCTTGTTGATAATAGTTGTGTTAATTCATTAAAATACTTCTTCTCAGATGACTCTGAATATTCTCACAGAATTGACGGTATTGAACGATATATCGGTGGTACCGCACCGGAGATATCAAGAGATTCGGCCTCTAAAATTTACGGTGAAGAGCTTCATTTATCAGCATCAAAAGTAAACGATTTTGCCGGCTGTAAGTTTTTATATTTTGTTAAGTACGGCTTGGGTGCTCGAAAGAAGGAAAAGGTAGATTTTAACCCGCTAACTCGTGGAAATATTGTGCACTTTTGTCTGGAAAAATTTGTGAAAAACCATTTTGAAGGCATTGGCAACTTAAACGAAGATGATATTTTCAATGAAATAGTTGCACTTTGTGATGACTATATTAAGGCTACTGTCAGTGATATCGATGCCTTAGATGAAAAATTCAAGTACATGGTAGAGGTTATTAAGGACACTGTTTTCGGTTTGGCTGTTTCATTAAATTCTGAATTTGCCCAAAGTGATTTTAAGCCAAAATATTGTGAACTGAGCGTAGGTGCAGGAGAGGAAATACAAGGTGTTGAGGTTATGACTGATACCGGTCATAAAATCACCTTAAAAGGATATATTGACCGTATTGATACTACGCCTGACGGGAAAGTGAGGGTAGTTGATTATAAAACAGGTTCTAAGGGCGACAGTTTTAGACTCTCAGAGCTTTTAAACGGACGCGATATGCAAATGCTTTTATATCTTTACTCCGTAATCAAGAACGGTCAGGAATTAATTAAGGCTGATATTCCGGCGGGTGTTTTATATTTCCCTGCAAAACGTATGATTAATTCAAATGATTCGAAATATGTTAAAATGAGCGGTATTGTGCTTGATGATGAACAAACCTTAAAGCAGATGGAACAATCGCTTAACGGTGAAATTATACCTGTGCGTAAAAGAGCGAACAGCGATTCTTATTACAGTACTGAGGCGATGGTTTCCGAACAAGCATTTAAGCTGATTTTTAACTACCTTGAAGTCTTGTTACAAAGAATCGGTAGCTCAGTTATGAGAGGTGACATTGAGGCTAAGCCATTAAAGGTAGGTGACCATTCACAGTGTGATTATTGTGACTATCGGGCTGTATGCAGAATTTCACCTGAATTAAAGGCAAGAGATGGTGTAAATTGTAAAAACAGTGACGCGCTTGAATTAATCAGAAAGGAGTTGGAGGCTGAATATGGCAATTGAATTTACCAAAGACCAAGAAAATGCTATTTACGGCAAAGGAAGCATATTGGTTTATGCTGCAGCAGGCTCAGGTAAGACGGCAGTTTTGTCAAAAAGAGTAATTGAGCGTGTTTGTAACCCTAACGACCCTGCAACTATTGACCGTCTTTTAATCGTGACATTTACAAACGCCTCGGCTCTTGAAATGCGCACGAGAATTGCTAAAGAGCTTGACAAAAAAGCCGCTGAGTATGTTGGAAACAGCTATATTTTAAAGCAAAAACTTCTTTTGAAAAATGCAAAAATATGTACTATTGACTCGTTTTGTATTGATTTGGTACGTAAGCATTTTGGTGTACTCGGAATATCTCCTGATTTTTCGGTTGCATCTTCGGCTGATACTGCATACATTAGTGAAAAGGCACTGAAATTTGTTTTAGCAAAGCATTTTTCCATACCGGATGACGATTTCAGGAATCTTTGTGACAGTTTTAATATTTTCAGTAGTGAAAAAGCATTACATGAGGCTATCAATAATATTTATGAAGCATGCCTTTGTATGTCAAGACCGGAAAAATGGTTAAATGATGCAGAAAAAGGTTATGAATGTTATGATATTAAAGAAAATATTTTCGCCGATATTATATTCCGGGATGCTTTATCAAAATTATCCTATGTAAAGGAGCAATTCAGCTTAATAATGCGCGAGACTGCTGATTTAAGCGTAGGCGCTAAAATCCTTTTATCATTTTCCGATGCTGATGAATATATCTCATCAATGCAGGTGGCCATAAGGCTTAAGGATTGGGATAGTCTTTATGATTTGGCTGTAAATTATTCTACACCGTCTATTCCGATGCAAAAGCAATGGGATAATCAATATTTATTCTTAAAAGTCAAAAAAATCAGGGATAACTGCAAAAATTCGATAAAAGAAATTGCTTCAAATATGTGCGGGCCGACAAGTGTGTTTGCTGAGCAACTGCGGATGTCAGGCAGACAAATTAAGACGCTGTTAGGTCTTGTACGCGAATATTCCGAAGAGTATTTTAAGCTTTTAATTCAAAACAATATTTTGTCTTTTGCCCACGTTGAACAGTTGGCGTTAAGCCTGTTATGTAAGGAAAAAGACGGAGAATTAATACCGTCTGATTTGTCCTTGGAAATATGCAAACAGTATGATGAGGTATTGGTTGATGAATATCAGGATAACAACGACCTGCAGGATGCATTGTTTTATGCAGTTTCCGATTCGGGAAAGAATTTATTCTTAGTAGGTGACGTCAAACAAAGTATTTATGGATTCAGAAATGCAAGTCCCGATAATTTTTTAAAACATAAAAATTCATTTGCTTTGTTTGATGGTAATACCTCACCCAGCAAGGTGATTTTAAGCGCAAACTTTCGAAGCAGAAAAGGTGTTTGCGATTTTGTAAACGGTATTTGCAAAGCCTTGATGCAAAAGGAAACATCAGGCCTGGATTATAACGAGGAAGAAATGCTTGTTGCTAAGGCTGATTATCCCGTTAACAGTAATCCAGCGGCTGAAATCCTACTAAACGCCTGTGAGCGTAACCTTAAAAACGAAACCGATGCTAATGTGATTGCAGATTACATAGTCAAAACTATGAGCGAGGAACCTTTTTTGCGTGACGGTGACTCCGGAAGTTTAAGACAGGCAAAATACAGTGATTTTGCCGTCTTGCTTCGTTCTCCCGGCTCTAAAGTTAGTTATTATATTGACGCGTTTAAAGAACGCGGAATACCCGTATCCTATAACGCCGGTGAATTTTTTAATTCGAATGAGATTTTAACCGCAATGTCAATTTTAAGGGTTATCGACAATCCAACAGATGAAATTGCTTTGTTATCTGCATTAACTTCGGCTGCGTTCGGCTTCAGTTTTGATGATGTAGCTTTGATTAAATCAATAAATAAAAACTCATCTCTTTGGGTTAATTTATTATCTTCTGCCGATAACGGAAACAAGATGAGTAAAGAATTTTTAAAAACAATGAATCATTTAAGCACACGCGCCGTAATTTTACCCGTTGGAAAGCTACTGAACGAGGTCTACGCAATAACCCATTTAAAAGAGATAATGAGTGCCTCAAAAAACGGTAACGATTGTTGCTTTAATTTATTGACATTGAGGTCGATTGCCGACGAATTTCAAAAAAATTCTGAAGGGGGACTTTCAGGCTTTATTGCATATTTTGACCGTTTAGCAGTTGACGGAAAAACAATTGAAAAATCATTAAACGTCGGAAGTGACGCCGTACGTATTATGAGTTTTCACAGCTCTAAAGGTTTACAGTTTCCGATTTGCATTGTTGCCGGTTTAGGTAATAGTTTTAATAAAACTGATTTAAACGATAAGATTATTATCAGCAAATCTGCCGGTATCGGAATGAATATTGTTCATGAAAAGAAGAAATATGAAACAGTATTCAGAAAAGCTATGCGAATTGTTCAGTCGAAAAAATTAATTTCCGAAGAATTACGGTTGTTATATGTTGCTATGACACGTGCAGAGGAAAGACTTGTGTTGTCAATATCATCGGCCGACTGCAGAGGAGATATTGAATCAGCGGCTGCAAATTTAGGCTTAAAGGCAGATGTTACCGGTGTTGTGCCGAGCGATGCCGTACTTGGTGCTTCGGGCTTTAAGCAAATGATTTTAATGGCAGCACTTTTACAAAGCAGTGGTGACAATTTATGTAATGTTGCTGAGATATCTCCTATTGGTTTTAACGGTAACGGGGATTTTAAATTTACTTTTCACTCAGATTACAGTTTTGAAGAAGGAGAAATTGAAAATACCGAAAAAATCAGGTCGGATTATACTGCTGACTATGAGTTGATAGACATCTTCAATAGTCGTTTTAATTTTAAATATCCGTTTGATAATGATACTGTAATACCGTCGAAATTGCCGGTTACCGAGCTGGTTCACGGAGATAACACCTCTTTTAATTTTAAATCCCGTCCGGGCTTTATGTCTAAAGCAGGATTGACACCGGCCGAACGCGGTACTGCAATGCATAAGGTTATGCAGTTTATAGACTTTTCTGTTGCTGAAAATGAATTGGATACTGAATTGGAAAGATTGTATGAGTA
>JAZSCC010000214.1:0-4279 GCA_045602685.1 Acutalibacteraceae bacterium
CGCGTTTTGTTTTAACTAAAATCAACCTATAATTTGAGCTGTTCGCCCTGCTCCTCTGCCGACGGTAAAGCACCTGCAGCAGGTAGCGTTCTTGTTCTGTAGCGGTGAGGCTTCTGGAACATTGTGTCAACGTACGGTATAACATCAAAGAGTCGCTGACCTTTTTTCTGTGTCATAACCGCAACACCGCCGTTATCCTTGGTTGCCTTAACCTGTAATGCGCCGGTATGAAGCAGTAACATTCTGCCGGACGAAGATTTCAAAACAAGTTCACAATCGGCAGGCACATGCATAATCTTACAAAGCTCAAACTTATCAGTATATGCAGAAATCAGTTTTTTGCGATTAGTTTTGGTAGCATAAGCTGAAAGGCCAACCTTTGCTACGCGACCGTTGGTGAAAAAGAACATCATAAAACCGGTGTAATCGGTTGTTGTAATCATAGCAACCGGTTTTTCGCCCTCCTCAAAACCAAGCTTAGACGGAACATAATCACCCAATACACTGGCTTTCGAGTCTTCAAAATCGTTCGCTCTCGATTTATAAACCTGACATTTATCGGTAAAGAACAAAAGCTCAGCGGCATTAGTGGTTTCAACTGTGGTGACAATTTCGTCACCTTCTTTGAGCTTATGCTCACCACTCATACGAAGCGACAGCGGCGTGATTTTTTTGAAATATCCCTCTTTTGTATAGAACAAGGTTACAGGATAATCCGGCACAGCCTCTTCCTCAATCGTAATTTTGTTTTCCTCTGCCGAAATTATTTTGGTTTTACGTTCCTGTCCGTACTTCTTAATAACATCTTCAAGTTCTTTAATGATAATATTAAGCACTTTACGGCGAGAATTTAAAATATCCTCTAACTCAGCTATCTGCTTTTCAAGGTTTTCAATATCATCCAAACGTTTTAAAATGTACTCGCGGTTCAAATGACGAAGCTTAATTTCGGCGACATATTCGGCCTGAATTTCATCAATACCGAAGCCAATCATAAGGTTTGGCACAACCAAGCTTTCCTCAGCGGTTTCGCGGACAATTTTAATAGCCTTATCAATGTCCAATAAGATTTTTTGCAAACCTTTTAAGAGATGATATTTTTCCTTGGCCTTGGTCAACTCATAAAATGTTCTGCGTTTTACACAGTCAACACGGAATGCTGTCCACTCGGTTAAAATTTCCTTAACACCCATTACTTTGGGTGCACCGCCGACAAGAATATTAAAGTTACACGAAAAGCTGTCCTGCAACGGAGTCATTTTAAATAACTTTTGCATCAACTTTTCATAATCAGTACCGCGTTTAAGGTCAATCGTAATTTTAAGACCCTTAAGGTCGGTTTCATCACGAATGTCATTAATTTCGGTAACCTTTTTAAGTTTAACAAGTTCAATTATCTTTTCAATTATAGCCTCGACGGTGGTTGAGGGCGGAATTTCGGTAATATCAATACAGTTAGCTGACTTATCATAACTGTAAACTGCTCTGACCTTAACACTGCCTAAGCCAGTGTTATAAATTTTCTCAATTTCGGTACGGTCATATAAAAGTTCGCCACCAATGGGAAAATCGGGTGCCAACAAATAATCAGCAATATTGATTTCATCATCTTTTATGAATTCAATCTCAGTTTTACATACCTCTGCCAAGTTAAAAGAGCATATTTTACTTGCCATACCAACTGCAATTCCGTTATTTGCATTAACCAATACCGAAGGGAATGTTACAGGGAACAACGAAGGCTCTTTCATGGAGCCGTCATAGTTATCCACCATATCGACGGTATCCTTATCAATATCCTTGAATAACTCGGCGGCTACGGGTGCTAATTTAGCCTCGGTATAACGCGGTGCGGCATATGCCATATCACGTGAATAGGATTTACCCATATTACCCTTTGACTCGACAAACGGGTGCAACAAAGCCTCGTTACCGACGGTTAAACGCACCATTGTTTCGTAAATTGCGGCATCACCGTGAGGATTAAGGCGCATAGTTTGTCCGACAATATTTGCCGACTTTGTTTTGGCACCGTTAAGCAGTCCCATATTGTACATAGTATACAGTAATTTACGGTGAGACGGCTTGAATCCGTCAATTTCAGGAATTGCACGGGATAAAATAGCACTCATTGCATACGGCATAAAGTTGGTTTCAAGCGTACGTGTAATCGGTTGCTCGACAACTGTACCGGCACCGGCAATATAAGCATTTGCCATAGGCTCAGAAGACTTTATTTCGGTTGTTTTTTTCTTTCTCGGAGGCATATTTTCTCTCCTCTTAAGGTTAGTTTTTAAAAATCAATAGTAGGTTTTTTGTCAGCTTAAATCGGCATCGGCAATATAAAGGTAACCTTTTTCGGTTATGATTTCCTTACGTGCATCAATGTCATCACCAAGCAACATATCAAAAAATATAGAAGTTTGCTCGGCTTCCTCAGGACTTACCTGAACCAACCGTCTGGTTTCAGGATTCATTGTGGTCAAGCTCATCATATCAGGTTGGTTTTCACCCAGACCTTTTGAACGTTGGATTGTATGCTTTTGGTCGCCGACCATATTGGTCATAATGTCTGCCTTTTCTTTTTCGTCATAAGCAAAATAGGTCTTGTCCTTTGTATTAATTTCGTACAACGGAGTTTCGGCTATAAATACCTTACCAACCTCAATTAACGTCGGGATGAGGCGGTAAATCATAGTTAAAATAAGCGTTCTTATGTGAAAACCGTCCTCATCGGCATCGGTACAGATTATAACTTTATTCCAACGAAGCTGATTTAAGTCAAATGTTGATAAATCCTTGTTTGCTTTGGACTTTACCTCAACGCCGCAGCCTAAAACCTTCAAAAGATTTGTTATAATTTCACTTTTGAAAATTTTATCGTAATCGGCCTTCAAACAGTTTAAAATCTTACCTCTGACAGGAATAACCGCTTGAAATTCTGCGTTTCTTGCCAATTTTACTGAGCCCAAAGCCGAATCACCCTCAACTATGAAAAGCTCGCGCTGATTAACATCCTTAGTACGACAGTCAACAAACTTTTCAATACGGCTTAACATATCGTTAGAGGTAGAAAGCGTCTTTTTAAGATTAAGCCTTTCTTTTTCGCTTTTTTCACGGCTGCGCTTATTAATCAACACCTGATTTGCTATTTTTTCGGCGTCATCCTTATTCTCAATAAAATAAATCTCAAGCTGATGACGGAAAAACTCGGTCATCGCGTCACCGATAAACTTGTTGGTAATTGCCTTTTTGGTTTGGTTTTCATAAGAAGTCTGTGTCGAAAAAGAGGAAATACAAAGTACCAAACACTCCTCAACATCCTGAAAGGTTATCTTGCTTTCGTTTTTTGTGTATTTATTGGTGTCCTTGATATATTTATCAATTTGATATACAAATGCATTTCTTACAGCTCTTTCAGGTGAACCGCCGTGCTCCAACCAGCTGGAGTTATGGTAATACTCCTTTAACTGAACCTGATTAGAAAAGCTCAAAGAGGCATTGATTTTAACCTTATATTCCGGCTTGTCCTCACGGTCGCGTCCTTTTCGTTCGGTCTGCCAAAACTGTACCGGTGTAAGGCCCTTATCTGCAACAGTTTCGGTAACATAGTCTTTAATGCCCTCTTTATAGCAGAATTCATAATTTTCAAATTTACCGCCCACCTGGTCACGCAATATAAATACAATATTATCATTTACAACAGCCTGACGCTTTAAAACGTCAATATAATATTCAAGCGGAATATTAATATCGGTAAAAACATCCAAATCGGGCTTCCAACGGGTTTTTGTTCCGGTATCACGTCCGGAATACGGTTCTTTTTTCAACCCGCCGACATTTTCACCTTTTTCAAAATGCAAAGTATAAATAAAGCCGTCCCGCTTGATTTCAACATCCATATATTCGGAAGAATATTGTGTTGAACAAAGACCCAAACCGTTTAATCCCAACGAAAACTCATAGTTTCCGCCGTCATTAGTGTCATACTTACCACCGGCATACATTTCACAATATAAAAGTTCCCAGTTATAACGGTTTTCTTTAGTATTAAAATCAACCGGTGCACCTCGTCCGAAATCCTGCACTTCGATAGACTTGTCCGAGTACCTTGTAATCACAATTTTTTTACCGTGTCCCTCTCGTGCCTCATCAATCGAGTTTGAAATTATCTCAAACACCGAATGCTGACAACCCTCAAGTCCGTCCGAGCCGAAAATAACCGCAGGTCTCTTTCTTACTCGGTCAGCACCTTTTAATGATGTAATACTTTCGTTAC
>JAZSCC010000215.1:0-4034 GCA_045602685.1 Acutalibacteraceae bacterium
GTCTGCCGCCACCATTTTATCAAGGTGCTCAGCCATGCAAAGGTCGTTGGAATTTAAAATATAGGTTCCCTTTTCGGTTTCGGTTATATCAAAATACTGACCGGGGCGCTTTTCCTCCATCAAGGAATAACTCCAACGGCAAGGCTGAGCGCAGTCTCCCCTATTGGCATCTCTGCCCGTCATATAAGAAGAAAGCAAACATCTTGCCGAAAACGAAACACACATAGCACCGTGGCAAAACGCCTCTATATCAAGTTCTTTCGGAGTTTTAGCACGAATCTCAGCAATTTCATCCAAACTGAGTTCACGTGCCACAACCACACGTTTAGCACCCATATTATAAAATGCATTTGCGGTCTCATAATTAACAATACCCGATTGCACCGAAACGTGCAATTCTTGCTTGGGCGCATATTTTTTTACCAAGCCCATTGTGCCTATATCGGAAGCAATAATTCCATCGACACCAATATCAGCCAATAACTCCAGAAATGCAGGCAGCCGAGGTATTTCATCATTATGCGGCAGAGTATTACAGGTCACAAACACCTTCACCCCTCGCTCGTGAGCATAGGCAGTACCCTTTCGCAAATCATCCTCACCGAAGTTGGTTGCGGCTGTACGCATACCGAACTCTTCACCGGCAAGATACACTGCATCAGCACCGAAGTCAACCGCTGCTTTAAGCCTCTCTATATCGCCCGACGGACAAAGCAATTCGGGTTTTATTAACACATTATCACTCATTTGTTCGATTCTACCCACATTCCCTTATTCTTTAGTTCCTTAATAACATTGTTATGTTCTTCAACAGTCTTGGTAAAATAGAACTTCATATTCTTATCGGTAACAAAGAAATAATCTGTACTGTTTTCCTTAGGGTATATTGCAGATTTAATGGCATCAATACTCGGATTACAGTACGCACCCGGCGGTAAACCCTTAGACTTGTAAGTATCATACCGTTCGGTATTATACTTATACTTAGTAGTCGGGTCGGACTGCAGAAAAGCACTGTCACCCCAATCATTTAAACGGTTCCAGAAAACAGCAGAAACCTTTTGTTTGGTCTCATAAGTAGCAACCGAAGCTTCCATTTCGATGATTGAAGCCATGGTTATAACGTCGTGAAGATTACGGCCGGCTCTTTGAATTTCGGCACGAAGACCAACAGTAACCTTTTTATCAAAGTTGTCCAGCATTTTCTTAATGGCCTGCTCAGCACCTGCTTTATTATTTGTTTGATAGAAATAATATGTATCCGGGAACAGATAGCCCTCAAGACGATAATGTACACCCTGACTCTCGGTTTTAATTTCCTTTAAAAAATCAAAGCCATACTTTTCAAAGGTAGCCTCGTTTACCGCAGTTTTAAACTGTGAGGCAGTGCAAACCTTGTTTTCCTCAAGTCGCTTGGCAATTTCATCAATATCAAAGCCTTCGGGAATAGTAACCTTAACCTGACTGGCCTGAGTGCCCTGCTTGGTTAGCTTATAAACGATATCCTCATAGCTGTCCTGCTTACTAAAATAATAAATGCCGTCACGGAATTTAGGCGCGTAACCGCCCTGACTTGCATAAAACCTGAAAAACAATGGACTTTCTATTATTCCCTTGTCCTCTAACATTTCAGCAATTTTTTTAGCGCTTGTGCCCTCGGCAATAACAATTTCAATATTATCCTCAGCCGAATCTGTATCAAGACTGACACCAAGGTAATCCATACCAAAATAAAGTATCATAGACGCGGCACTTATGGAAATTATTAAAATGGCTGCCATCCAAATAACCGACATAAGACAACCTTGCCCTGCCGTCATCTTCTTTTTCCTGCGCTTTTTCTTTTTGGAAGCATTCGGTTTTGCTTCCTCTATTTCTGCAATGGTGCTATCAATAAAGAAGTCCTGACCTATTATAAAATCATCCGAAAGCCGACTGTCATCAAGGTTGCCCCCGTCATTATCTACCTTCGGCTCATCAGAGGATTTTGCAATTTTAAAATCCCCATCATTAACAGTATTGACGAATTTAGTATTATTTTCAGGCAAATCGGCTTCATCACCGATTTTGAAAATATCATTCTTCATTAAAATCCTCCATTATAAATCGGTAATCTAAAACTGACGTGAAAATCTTCTGCGTTCATTAGACCTACGGCTTGAGACATCCTTAATCCATTTTTCAGTAACAATTACATCAACTGGCCGGTCAAACCTACCGTGATACATATGCCGCCTTATACAGTCGGAATAGCAGATGCCCGCACAAGCTCCCGTGAATTTTGATAAATATCGGTCATAATATCCTTTACCGTAGCCTAAACGATAACCCAAATAGTCAATTGACAAGGCCGGCAAAAGCATAAGACATCCTGTAAAATCCTCAACCACCGGCAAGGTCTCCTCCGGTTCTAAAACACCGAAGGTTCGTGGCTTCAGTTGGTCAAACGAGGTAATATAGTGAAATTCCATCAGTCGAGTGCCGTCAATACATCGGGGCACCGCCACTTTTTTCCCGTCACGCCAACAGTTTTCAATAATTTTAAAGGTATCAACCTCAATTGCAGTTGATACATACACCAACACTGTCTTAGCTGAGCGATACTGATAAAGTCTCTGCACATTACGTGCAACACCGCTATCAAGCTTAGCTTTTTCCTCCGGCTCCATATTCCTACGTTCCTCTTTTATTGAGGCTCGCAGCTCTTGTTTATACTGTCTTATATCTACCGGTCGCATAGCATAGCCTTCTCAAAATGTTTTGCAGCAGACGGACCTTGAATATATTTTACAATCTCAAATCCGAATTTAAGAGCAGCTCCGGCACCGCATCCGGTAATAATGTTTTTATCAGTCATAACCGCCGAATTTAAAACCTCGGCGCCCAACAACTGCTCCTCAAAACCCGGGAAGCAAACCGCCTTTTTGCCATTTAACAATCCCTTATGGCCCAATATTGACGGCGCAGCACAAATAGCTGCAATCAACTTGTTATTTTCAACACAATAATCAATAAACTGCTGTACTAAAGGACTTTTCTCTAAGTTAAGAGTTCCCGGCATACCGCCCGGTAAAATAATACCGTCACAGTCCTTGTCCGGCGCAATTTCACTACCCATAACATCAGCAACAACCGGTATTTGATGACAGCTTGTTATAACCTTGCCACCAATACCTACGGTATAAATTTCCTCTTCGGCACGGCGAATAACATCTAAAGTTGCCAAAGCTTCGGTTTCCTCAAAGCCTTCAGCTAAAAACAAATAATACATACATAATCTCCGAAAATACTATTTTTCAATTGCATCCAAAACAACCTTTAAAATGTCGGTCGAAATATCTTCAACACTTCGAGGTTTATCACCATCGGCGCAGTTAATAACACTCCAACCGCACTTTTTTGCGGCAAAGGAAGCAGCCTTACGGCAGGCCGAAAGATAAGTCTTATCCTTTTCGTGAATATCCTTTTTGGTCTCATCTCCGCTATAGCGATTTTCAACCATTTTAGTCGAAACCTCAACCGGCATATCAAGAAAAATCACCGCATCCGGTCTCGGAATAGCAGTTTTCTCATACTCGGTTTCGTAAAGCCAATCGAGATACCTTTCCCACTCACTCTCAGGGAATTTTGACATTTGATGATAAGCATTAGACTCAACGTATCTGCCCGAAATCACGATTCCACCGTTATCATAATAATCGGCCCAATGACGCTTATAGCTGGCATATCTGTCCACAGCATAAAAAAGCGATGCGGCATAACCGTTCACTGCATCCGGTTTATCACCGAATTCACCACCCAAATACATTTTAACTAATGTACTCGACGGGTCGGAATAATCCGGAAAAGAAATCAATTTGGAATCGTAACCCAATTCCTTTAATTTTTGAGGTAAAAGGCTTACTTGAGTTGTTTTTCCACAACCGTCAAGCCCTTCAATTACAATAAGCTTACCCATTTACTTAATCCTTTTTCATTGTATACTTTTCGCGCATTTCCTTTATTTTGCCACAGGTCATTTTACCTTCGGGGCA
>JAZSCC010000216.1:0-10250 GCA_045602685.1 Acutalibacteraceae bacterium
CCGCTTGGCCTCCGACTTGCCTCAATAAACAAAGCAAACCCGCAAATTGCAAAAAGCAAAATTGCCGTGCCCAAGCTTTCACTCAAAGCAGTACCGGTCAATATTGCACCCAAGAACGCCTTTAAAATCGGTGCAATGCGACTTTTGATTGCACCTTTATACCACCTTAAATACCGCACGGCAAAATAAGAATTTTGCTGTAACATCTGGTACTGACGGGTTAGTGCAATAATACCTAAAACGGTGCAAATGACCGCAAAACAAATTTTAATAATCAAAACATCACCTCAATTAAGGTAATTTACATTTTAAGGTAAAAAGCTGTTTAAAATTGCGTGAGCCTCAATCGGACGCTCAACAAATGACCAGTGCCCTGTATTTTTAATGACACACAATCCGCAATCGGGAATGGTTTTTTCCAAAATCTTAGCCATATAAAGCGGTGTGGCGGTGTCATTCTCACCCCAAATGAGCAAGGTCGACGCCTTAATCCCATCAATATAAGGTGTCATATCATCATTAACAAGGTTTACCAAGGTTTTACGCATAACCTCGGGTGCTGAATTGTAGTCAGCCGAGCCAAAGTGACTTCGAGCCTTGTTTAACAATCCTTCGGTGTGCTTTTTAAGTCCGGGTAAGGTCAATACGCAGCGGATGGTTTTGAAAGTGCTTTGTTTAACCGACTTTTTAAGGTTAAACTTAGGCTTTAGGCCTGCACCGTCAATTAAAACAATCTTTTCGGGCGACATCAAACCGACACCGCAAAGCTTCATAATCACACGGCAACCGTGCGAATGACCGATAAGGATTGGATTGCAAAAGTTTACAACATTGCAAAACTCCATAACCAACGCCACATAATCGTCGGTAGTAAGCGCTCTGTCAGGCAAACTCGATTTGCCGCAACCGGGGAAATCAAGTGCTACCAAATGGCAAGAGTGCGACAACGTTTCAATAACACCGCGCCACGAGTCCACAGATGCACCCCAGCCGTGTAAAAGCAAAACATCAGGTCCTTTACCTGCTTCAACATAATGAATATTAAACCCGTTTACTTCGGCAAACATCCCGACACCTCGCATTTCACTAAACAATATATGTATATTAAAAATATTATAACGGTTATAGAAAGTCGAAATGGTGCTAAAAGCACTGTTTCGACACTAAATCGTTGATTTAGTCGCAAATTTTCTTTGAAAATTTGACTTTAACCGTTGCAATGAATATCGAGCCAATTCAAATTTTTATGATTTGAATTGGCAAAAGCCGATTTTATCGGCTTGTCAAAACGCTTTAAGGCGTTTGGACATACTACATTCATTATAACAAATTTTACCTTAAATTAGAAGTCTAATATTAAAAGTTTTTCTAAAATTTCTAAATTTCCACGCGGTTGCGGATTTTCCCACTATAAAACGCCTTAATATTTTGGCTCATTTCGTGAATCACCCTTGTTCTCGCCTCGAAAGACGACCACGCCATATGAGGTGTTAAGCATACATTGGGCAAGTCTTTGATTTCCCAAAACGGATGATTTTCTAAAAACGGCTCGGTCGAGTAAACATCACAACCGAACGAGGCGATTGTGCCGTTTTTAACAGCGTCAGCCACTGCCTGCTCGTCGCAAACGGCACCGCGGGCAGTGTTGACCAAAATAACGTTCTTCTTCATTAAACCGATACGCTCGGCGTTGATAAGGTTTCGCGTTTTATCGTTTAAAGGACAGTTAAGCGTTATAACGTCACTTTCCCGGCAAAGGGTTTCAATATCACAGTAGCCCTCGTCATCGGTGGGGGTGTTTTTATTGAAAATCACACGGCAACCGAAAGCACGTGCAACCTCACCTATTTTTTGACCAATGTTGCCGTAACCGACGATACCCCAGGTTTTACCGCTTAAATCACAAAACGCGGGCGAAAGACGGTTTGCTAACCCTAAAGCAGAATATTCACCGCTAACTACAAAATTCTCATAGGTTTTGAGCCGCATTGCAAGGGACAAAACGAGTGTCGCCGTAACCAACGCCACACTGTCGGTTGAATACCCCGGCACGTTGCAAACGGCTATCTCTTTTTCACGGCAGTATAAGATATCAACATTGTCAAAACCCGTTGCGGCAACCAGAATGAGTTTCAACTTCGGTGCAGAGTCCAAAACTTCTTTAGTCATTTTCATTTTGTTTATAACGGCAACCTCGGTGTCACCGATACGCTCTATCAACTCTGAAGGCGTTGAGTTGGAGTAAATCTCGCACTCACCGAGGGATGTGATAGGTGTCAAATCTAAATCAGTGCCGATAGAATCTATATCAAAGAAAGTGATTTTCATAAAATTCTCCGTTTCAAAAAGATTACAAAAGAATTATACCTCAAACTCCCCAATCGGTCAACGGGTGATTGATATTTTAAAAGGGATGTAGTATAATATCTATATATTATCCGCTAAAGGAGGTTGCCCTATGGACAAATTTAAATTGGTTTCAAACTACAAACCGACGGGTGACCAGCCGCAGGCGATTGAAAAATTGAGTGACGGTGTCAAAAACGGCTTGAAAGAGCAGGTTTTACTGGGTGTTACCGGTTCGGGTAAGACCTTTACAATGGCTAACATTATCGCTAATGTAAACAAGCCGACACTCGTTCTCGCTCATAACAAAACCCTTGCCGCACAGTTGTGTTCAGAGTTCCGCGAATTCTTCCCTGAAAACGCGGTGGAATATTTTGTTTCCTACTACGACTACTATCAGCCCGAGGCATATATCCCCGGCACCGACACTTATATTGAAAAAGACTCGGCTATCAATGACGAAATCGACAAACTTCGACATTCGGCAACCTGTGCTTTGTCCGAGCGAAGTGACGTCATTATTGTCGCCTCGGTTTCCTGCATATACTCTTTGGGCAACCCGATTGACTATCGAAATATGGTTATCTCGCTTCGTCCCGGAATGGAAAAGGAACGCGACGAGTTAATCCACAAGCTTATCGACCTACAGTACGAACGCAATGATATGAACTTCACACGTAACAAATTCCGCGTTCGCGGTGACGTAGTTGAGATTTTTCCTGCATATTCTAATGAAACGGCAATTCGTGTTGAATTTTTCGGCAACGAGGTTGACCGCATAAGTGAGTTTAACCCTTTAACAGGTGAAATCAAGACCGTTTTAGGTCACGTTGGCATTTATCCTGCCTCGCACTACATTGTGCCCGAAGAAGAAAAGCACGCCGCATTGCAGGACATTTTGAGCGAAATGGAAGACCGCGTTCAGTATTTTACTGACCGCGGGCAGTTGATTGAGGCACAACGAATCCGTCAACGTACCGAGTATGACGTTGAAATGCTACGGGAAATCGGCATCTGCAAAGGCGTAGAAAACTATTCACGCGTACTTTCACGTAGACCTGCAGGCTCAACACCTTTTACGCTTTTGGACTACTTCCCCGATGATTTTTTACTGTTTATTGACGAATCGCACGTCACCGTACCTCAGGTCAGAGGTATGTTAGGCGGTGACAAAGCGCGCAAAACCAACCTTATAGACTTTGGTTTCCGTCTGCCCTCGGCTTACGACAACCGTCCTTTAAGTTTTGACGAATTTTACGCCCACTTAAACCAAACAATCTATGTTTCGGCGACACCCGGCGACTTTGAAAAACAGCATTCTGAACAAACTGCCGAGCAGATTATCCGCCCGACAGGACTTATTGATCCGGAAATCATCGTAAAACCCACCGAAGGTCAGATTGACGACCTCGTTTCCCAGATTAACGCCCGTGCCGAGCAAAACGAACGTGTTTTGGTTACCACCTTGACCAAAAAAATGGCTGAGGACCTAACCGATTACCTTTTTGACCTCGGTATAAGGGTAAAATATATGCACTATGACGTTGACACCATAGAGCGTATGCGGTTAATCCGTGAACTGCGTTTAGGTGAATTCGACGTACTCATCGGCATCAACCTGCTCCGCGAGGGTTTGGACATACCGGAAGTGTCACTCGTCGCGATTTTAGACGCCGACAAAGAAGGCTTTTTACGTTCTGAAACCTCGCTTATTCAGACGGTAGGACGCGCTGCACGTAACGCCAAAGGTCAGGTCATAATGTATGCCGACAGCGTTACTCCCTCAATGGAGCGTGCGATTACCGAAACCGAACGCCGCCGCAAAATTCAGTCAGATTATAACGCCGCACACGGAATTGTACCGAAAACCATCATCAAAGACGTGCGCGATGTTATTGAAATCACGCCCAAGCAGGACGGTGACAAAGCAATCAAACAAATGTCCCGTGAGCAACGTGAGCATCTTATAAAGAAGCTGACAATCGAAATGAAACAAGCCGCAAAATTACTTGAATTTGAACACGCCGCCGAGCTGCGAGACAAAATTGAAAAGCTTCGGAACGGAAAATGACAAAAAACTCCAATACGCTGACGCGTATTGGAGTTTTTAAGTTAAATATTAAATTAATCGATAAACTTATCGTGAACGGCCTGCATACCTTTTTCGCAGTCCTCAACATCAACAATTACCGAGATTTTAATCTCAGAAGTCGAAATCATATGAATATTGATGCCGACATCAGCCAATGCCTCAAACATCTTGGAAGCAACACCGGGGTGAGTTTCCATACCTGCGCCAACAATAGAAAGCTTACCTGCCTTCTCGTTAACAACAACCTTGTCGTAGTTAACCTGATTTTTAATAGCCTCCAACGCCTCGGAGGTATCCTTTAACTGATTCTTCGGAACGGTAAATGTAATATCCTTGGTACCGTCACGGCCAACCGATTGTAAAATAATATCAACGTTAACATTCTTGCGTCCTAACTGATTGAATACCTTGAATGCGATACCGGGGGTATCTTTCAAGCCTACGATTGAAACAAGTACGATGTCCTTATCAACTGCGACACCTTTAACGAGCATTTTTTCCATATTAACAGTCTCCTTAACTATAGTACCGGGCACGGTGCTCTGCAAACTCGAGCGCACCTCAAGCTCAACGGCGTATTTTTTGGCCATTTCGACCGAGCGATTATTAAGCACCTGAGCGCCGAGGGTTGCTAATTCCAACATCTCGTCATAGGTGATTTCGTCCATTTTCTTGGCGGTCTTAACCTTTCTGGGGTCGGCAGTATAAACACCGTCAACATCGGTATAAATCTGACACAGGTCGGCGTTCATAGAAGCTGCTATTGCTACAGCGCTGGTATCCGAGCCGCCACGACCTAAGGTTGTAACATCATCATATTTGTTTAAGCCTTGGAAGCCTGCAACAATAACGATATTACGCTTGTCAAGTTCGCGTCTGATTCTCTCGGGATTAACACGCTTAATGCGGGCTAGCGAATATTTAGAATCGGTTTGAAAGCCTGCCTGCCATCCCAACAACGACACCGCGGGATACCCCATTTTACCAATGGCCATTGCAAGCAACGATATTGAAATCTGCTCACCTGACGCCAGTAACATATCCATTTCGCGCTTAGAAGCACCGTCGGGATTGATTTCCTTTGCTTTGGCAATAAGGTCATCGGTTGTATCGCCTTGAGCCGACACAACAACCACAACGTCGTTGCCCTTTTTGTAGTCCTCGATAATGATGTTGGCAACGTTAAAAACGTGCTCGGCATCCTTAACCGAAGAGCCACCGAATTTTTTTACTATCAGAGCCATTTTCACACATTCCTTTCAAGCTCAAATATATTTAAGTTAAACTTCGCTTTAATCCAATATACGTAAAGCAGAAATTACTGTTCCGGGCAGCTTTTCAAGCTGACTTACCAATGTTTTCTCTGCGGCGTAAGGGGTAATAAATGCAATTTCATCCTGAGGTTCGCCGTTACGTCCCAAAACCAAAATTTCTCCAAACAGCTTTTCAGCCTCTGCCTTTATACATTCACGGCACTTATCTGCTTTGATGCGAACATACATCTTTACAGTATCTTCTCGATGGTCCGTAAGGAAGTTGTCCTCAACATGCTCCCATGAAAGATATTTTCTTGCCTCTAAGTGCTTAACACAGTCAACAATATCGGCTACAACGGCACTTGCAGTAGGAAGTTTCCCTGCTCCGCGTCCGTAAAACATAACGTCACCGACGGCATCACCGCGAACCAGCACAGCGTTGAAAACATCATCCACCGGCGCCAAAACATGCTTGCGGCTGACCATTGCAGGATAAACCGTAACAAAACACTTTCCGTCCTCGGTCTTTCTTGCACGACCTATTAACTTTATTACACAACCTGCAAAATCAGCATATGCCGTATCTGCCGAAGTGATTTTAGTAATACCTTCAGTATAGATTGTGTTTGGGTTAACGTGCTTGCCGAAAGCCAGCGCCGCTAAAATACAAATTTTACGGCAAGCATCATGACCTTCAATATCAGCAGTCGGGTCCTTCTCGGCGTAACCCAGGCGCTGCGCCTCAGATAACGCCTCTTGAAATGAAACCCCTTTCGTTACCATCTGGGTCATAATATAGTTTGTTGTGCCGTTTAAAATACCCTGCACTTCAAAAATGTCATTAGCAGACAAGCATTGCACAATCGGGCGAAGTACGGGAATACCGCCGCCTACGCTTGCTTCAAAAAGATAATTAACGTTTCTGTCCTCGGCAATCTTAAGCAATTCACTGCCCTTTTCAGCAACCAATTCCTTATTTGACGTAACAACGCTTTTCCCTGCTTCCAATAAAGCCTTGGTAAACTCATATGCGGGATGGAGTCCGCCCATAACCTCTGCGACAACCCTAATCTCAGGGTCGTTAAGAATAACGTTAAAATCCTTGGTAAACTTCTCGCTATAAGAAAGGCCTGGAAACTCCCTTAAATCTAGTATGTATTTAATGTTTACTCCGTTTTTGGCGCGCTTTTCAATCAAATCGGCATTCTTTATCAAAACCTCGGCAACACCCGAGCCGACAATGCCGTGTCCCATAATAGCTATATCAATCATTGTTTTTTCTCCGTTCATTTTTCGTGTATCTGTTTCACCGAAATCACGCCATCCAAAGCAGCTAAATCATTAAGCATTTGCGAGGCACTGAAACCCTCCGGCGAAATGCGAAACGAAACCGAAAAGGATGCTATACCGTTAACCGGCAACCCTTGGTTAACGGTAAGCAGATTAGCGTTTAAACTGTAAAGATGCTGTAAAAACGATGACAACACACCTGCTCTGTCCCTTAAAGACGCCTGTAATGACACCGTCTGTCCCAAAGAATTGGAATATTCAAAAACCGAATCCTTATACTTATAATAAGCACTTCTGGATATGCCACACTTTCGTGAGGCGTCGGTTGCGGTTTTAGCTTCACCCGATGCGATTAGCCTCTTTGCTTGCATTACCTTTATGAAAACTTCCGGCAATGCAGACGAACTAACCAACAACATTTCCTGCTCCAAAATATCCACCTACCGTAAACACTGTATTTATGAGAATTACACTATAACACATAAATTCGTCGATTGCAAGTATTTATTTAATATTTTTCTTTAATTTGACAATAACATAAATAATGAATAACATTTTAGGTATTTTTTGTGAATTGTGGTGAATAAAAGTGACAACCGAAGGCCAAAAAACTCTCATAATTAAGGCTCTTTACTACTCATTAATTATATTCCTGATTTACCTTGCCTTCAAGGTTTTCCTCGGACCGCTTTTACCTTTTTTACTCGCCAGCATTCTTGTTTTATGCTTGCAACCCTTAGTCAACCGTTTAAGCCGCAAATTTAAATTAAAACGCAACCCCGTTTCAGTAGCATTGGTGCTGGCGGTATACGTTATAACAATAGGTATTACGGTCTGGCTCACACGGATACTTTATATACAACTGACCGAATTTATAAGCTCTTTGCCGACATATTTCGACACCGTTTCTGCCCAGCTTGCCGCCATTGTAAACCGCATAAGTTCGATTATAGGCAAAATGCCTGACATAGGCAACGGCTGGCTAAAGGATATACCCACAACGGCTTTAAAATCAGCAATTGAGAAGTTAGGCGAAAGCGCTACCGAGGTTGCGACAAGATTTGCTGCAGGTGTCCCGTCATTTTTACTGTCTGCAGTGATAATGATAATCGCCAGTATTTATATCGCCAAGGATTATGCATCGTTTTGTGAGTATATGCACTCAATTATCCCTAACAAAATAACAGAAAAATTCATTAATGTAAAAGATACCGTTTTAAGCCGAGTTGCCAAACTGTTAAAAGGCTATTTATTGATAATAATTATTACTTTTTTTGAGTTATTTATAGGACTTTCGGTGTTAAACGTAAAATATGCACTTATAATTGCCATCGCAACCGCATTAATTGATATTTTGCCGGTATTGGGTTCGGGTACAGTGCTTATTCCGTGGGCAGTTTTTTCGGCTTTAAACGGCAATCCTGAAAGAGCCGTTGGCCTTGCGGTGCTTTATATTTTGATTACCACCATACGTAATGTAATTGACCCGAAAATTATCGGTGCAAAATTAGGAATACACCCCGTTTTCAGTTTGGCAATAACGTTTTTGGGGTTAAAGCTATTCGGCGCTATCGGAGTGTTTGTAGCACCTTTAATCACAGTTGCAGTAAAAAGTTTATTAGAAATCAAATATGGTCAGATAAATAGTAGTTTAGAAAAAGAAAAGCCGTCATAAGACGGCTTTTCTTTTTAGGCTCCATTTTCATTACCCTATTGCTTTATTTTTCCATTTACCTATCAGATAGAATATAAATGTGATTACCGCGCCCATTACCCACGAGCAAAGAAGTGAAATCTGGATACATTCCTCGCGACCTAACGGCAACTCTGGTGTACGTGTTAAATAAGAAATACCGTACGCCAACGGCACGCGGAAAATAACCGTGGTTATCAAGGAAATCCACATCGGCGTCATTGTGTCACCTGCTCCACGCATTATGCCCGACAAACTTTGAGTTACCGCAACGGCGATATAGCCTACCGCTAAAATTTTCATAAGCTCGTAGCTTTTGTTAACAAGTGCGGTGGTATCAGTAAAAATGGCCATTAAGCTTTTGCCGAAAATCAAAATTGCCACAGTAATAACGGTTGAACAAAGCACTGCCATCAAAGTACCCTGCTTAGCACCCTGCTTTACCCTGTCAAGCTGTTTTGCACCGACATTCTGTCCTGCATAGGTTGTTAACGCCGTTCCAAACGAAAAGTTTGGCATCATAGCAAAGCCGTCAACACGCATAATAACAACATTTGCGGCAATAAACTGCGGACCGAATTGATTGGTAAGTGACTGAACAACAATCATTGCTGACGAGAAAATAGCCTGCGTTGCGCCCGAAGGAACACCTAACTTAACAAGCATTTTTACATATCCTGCCGACAATTTTAAATACTTAAAGCCAAAATCAAAAAACTCTCGCATTTTAGCAAGCTTTAAGAGGCAAAGAGCCGACGAAACAAACTGTGCAACAATAGTTGCCAACGCAACACCCGCGACATCCCAATGAAAACAAATTACAAATACCAAGTCAAGAATAATATTTACAACGGTTGCAACCAGCAAATAAATGAGTGTTGAAACCGAATCACCCAAGCCTCTGATAATACCGCTTAAAATATTGTAATACCCCATACCCGCCATGCCGAGCAAGGAAATCATCAAATACCAATAACAATCCTTGTGTATGTTTTCGGGAGTGTTAAGCAACACCAAAACCTTATCTAAAATCGGAGCTGCAACAATTATAAGTCCAATACAAGCAATCGCAGTAACCGTAATACAGTTGCCGACGGTATAGGACATACCATCGCGGTTTTTAGCACCGAAATACTGTGCAACCATCACGCTGGCACCTGCCGAAATGCCGATAAACAACACCAATAACATATTTAGTATCGGCAAAGCGCTGCCGACCGCGGCAATGGCGTTATCACCGTTCGCGGCAAACCGACCAACAACGATAGTATCAACAGTACTGTAAAGTTGCTGTGCAATATTGCCAAGTAACATTGGCAAAGTAAACTGTAGGATAACTTTCCACGGTGTACCCTGAGTCATATCCACAGGAGCAAATAATTTCTTAAACATATTTTCACCTTTAAATCATTTGTTTCGGCAAGTATTGTACCACACAATAACGTGTATTGCAATGCAAATTTACAATTTAAGAAAAAAATACACCGCACTTTTGTGCGGTGTAAACAGTTTAAAATCAAGCCTTGTTAACCGAACCGAAAAGCTCCATTTTTTCCTTAACGGTAGCCTTGAT
>JAZSCC010000217.1:0-3209 GCA_045602685.1 Acutalibacteraceae bacterium
TTCGTCGAAGCAGGCCAAAAGACGCGTTAGTCTTTTGGGACTGTGAAGTCGGCAGCACGAAGGTTTTGTCGGGCACCGCCCGCAGCGGTCGAACAAAACCGAGAGCGCACCGTATCCCCTCTGGAACGCCAAAGCACAACCCTAATATAAACAGGGTTGTGCTTTTTGTATTTTAGTAATTAAACTTAAGCCGTAAATTAATAATTCTCTTTTCTTACTTCGAAGAAGCTCTGAGGATGTGCGCAAACAGGACAAACCTCCGGTGACTTCTTGCCCATCACTAAGTGACCGCAGTTACGGCACTCCCACATTGTCTCCTCGCTCTTTTCAAATACCTTCTGCATTTCAACATTTTTAAGCAATGCACGGTATCTCTCCTCGTGAGCCTTCTCAATCTTTGCAACCTCACGGAATTTGAAGGCTAAATCAGTAAAGCCTTCTTCCTCGGCCTCTTTTGCAAAGCGGTCATACATATCGGTCCACTCGTAGTTCTCACCTGCTGCAGCGGCAGCTAAATTCTGAGCAGTATTACCAAGCTCACCTAAAGCCTTAAACCACAATTTTGCATGTTCTTTTTCATTATCTGCGGTATTCTGAAAAATTGCCGCAATCTGTTCATATCCTTCTTTTTTGGCAACCGAAGCAAAGTATGTATACTTGTTTCTTGCCTGACTTTCACCGGCAAATGCCTCCATTAAATTTCTTTCAGTTTTTGAACCCTTTAATTCCATAATAATATCCTCCAATTTTAATTTAATTTATTAAATCACGACATTTGTCGCAAATATAATACATATTAATCTCATATGATGAGATGTTTTGACCGGTTTTAATTTTTAATTCCTCCAGCATATTACAGTTTTTTAAAAAAATATCGGTCACACTACCGCATTGACTACATTTTAAATGCTCATGTGGTAAATAAGCGTTATCGTACCTATCCGGCTCACCGTGGCAGGTGATTCTTCTGATTTGCCCTGCATCGGTCAACGCATTAATGTTATTGTAAACCGTTGCCATCACTATCCCAGGCATTTGAAGTTTTGCGATTTCATAAATCTGCTCAACCGTTGGATGAATACACGATGTATTCACAATATCAAATATCATTTTTCGTTGTTTTGTCATTTAATTCTCCGTTTTTAGAATTATTCTAAATATATAATAACATATTTTTTTAATTTGTCAAGAGTTTTTTAGAATAATTCTAAAAAATCCACCGAAATTTCTTTCGGTGGATAAAATCTATTGTACTGGTGTATTACTTACATCAGAGGAAGTACTTTCTGTTTTATTATCAGAGCCGCTGCCTGACGCAGTACCGCCCTCACCCTCTGGTAATAAACCCTCTTCCCCTTGTGGAACTTCCGGTTCAGGAACTATTTCCGGTAAAATATTTCCGGTATGAGTTGTGCAGGCGCTCGGTAATGCAGCGTTTGATTTATACCAGCCTTCAGCAATTTTCTCACACAAGTCGGTAGCTAGCAAGCCTGTGGCTTTGCAATAATATCTATGGTATACAAACTCACTGTCTATGAACTCAACAGGTTCCAAATCCTTATGAATACGTTGCATAACGTTTTTCCACATTGTTTTGGCAAGACGTGAATTATTAAGCTTTTCCTGACTGTCAAAGCCGAACCAGCAAGAGCCAACATAATACGGTGTACCGCCGGCAAGCCAGCTATCGTAAACATCACTTGAAGTACCGGTCTTGGCATAGCACTTAATTGTCTCGCTAAATGAGGCAATTTCTTTAGCGGTACCCCTTTCACCGTAAACAACATTTTGAAGTAAATGATTCATTATCGTTGCTGTATTTTCATCAACAGCGGCAATACCGTCCTTTTGCTCCAAAATTACTGTGTTATGTTGGTCGGTCATAAGTGTAAATGTAGTAGGCTCATAATACATACCCAAATTGCCGAAAACCGCAAAAGCTGCAGCAGATTGTGTTGTACTTATACCGGTTCTCGTTCCGCCGAGACCTAAGGATGAAAGGTTCATATCCTCTACGCCTAAAAGAGTATCTATTCCGAAATTATCGTCAAGATAATAATAAGTCGATTCTACACCCAACTGTTTTACTAATTTACAGGGAATAGTATTAGTAGACCTTTCAAGCGCTTCAGCAACGGTCATATACCCGTCGTAACTGTCATATGAGTTTGCCGGTCCCGGAGAACCGTCAGGATAATAACGGTCAAGCGGTGTATCCTCCAAAATTGTGGAATAATTAATTAAACTCTTTTGGATAGCCTGAGAATAAGCCGCTAAGGGTTTCATGGTAGAACCGGGCTGACGCTGAGCTGTCAAGGCACGGTTAAGACCTCTGTTTGTGGTTTTTTCACCCGAACCGCCAATAATACCGACAATATGTCCCTCGTAATCCATAACAGTAAATGCAGACTGTACTCGCTTACCGTTTTTCTTGCTCTTTAAATAGAAATATTTTTCGGTATCAAGATACTCTTCTTCGAGTATTTTTTGGATTTCGGGATTAACGGTACTGTATATTTTATATCCGCCGTTATAAATATTTTTAGATGCATATGACTCATCCATACCGTACTCGTTAACCAAACGGTCAATAACCTCATCAATTAAAGCATCTACAAAATAGCTGTTCACAGAATTAGTATTTCGTGCGTTTTCATCGGCTACTACATCTAAATCGACTTCAATAGCCTCTCTGTAAACTTCTTCCGAAATATAACCCTGTAGCATCATCTGTTGTAAAACATCAATACGGCGTTTTTGGTTAAACTCGGGATTTTTATCCGGACGGTATTTTTCAGGCTCCTTTGCAAGGCTTGCGATTGCAGCACATTCAACTAATGTCAGCTCATCAGTTGACTTACCGAAGTAATAATTTGCCGCAACCTCAACACCGCATATACCACCGCCAAGACTGATGGTATTCAGATAACACTCAAGAATCGTATCCTTATGGTATTTTTCTTCCAAATACCGCGCTCGCATAATTTCACGAATTTTACGCATCGGTGACTGTTTATTGTCACCCGTAATATTCTTTACCAACTGTTGAGTTATGGTAGAACCGCCCTGATTTGATGAATATAAATCAATAAACATATTTGCAAATGCGGCAAATGTTCTCTTGTAGTCAACACCTTCATGCATATAGAAACGTTCGTCTTCGATTGCTACAAACGCATCACGTACATGCAAGTCGGAGGCCAAGCGGT
>JAZSCC010000218.1:0-3281 GCA_045602685.1 Acutalibacteraceae bacterium
CGGTATGGTCTTTCAAAATCCCGATAACCAACTGGTTGCAACCGTAGTTGATGAGGATGTAGCCTTTGGTCTTGAAAACATAGGAATACCGCATACAGAGATGGTTAAAAGAGTTAATGACGCTTTAGAGGCTGTCGGTATGCTTGATTTTAAAAAGAGCACACCTCATAAATTATCAGGCGGACAAAAGCAAAGGGTTGCTATTGCGGGAATTATTGCGATGGAGCCTGAGTGTATTGTCTTTGATGAACCTACTGCTATGCTTGACCCAAGAGGTCGTAAAGAGGTTATTGAGGTAATTTTAAAGCTCTGTCGAGAGAAAAATATTACTGTTATATTAATCACTCATTATATGAATGAGGCGGCACTGGCCGACCGTGCTGTTGTTATGGATGGTGGTAAAATTGTTCTCGACGGTGAGCCACGAGAGGTTTTTTCTCATATTGATATTTTAAAAAATGCAGGTCTTGATGTTCCTCAACCGACAGAGTTTGCGGTTAAATTAAAGAATAACGGCATTGACATTGGACGAGTTCTATCAGTTGATGAATGCGTTGATGCAATGACCTCGTATTTTTCGGAGGAAAAATGATGCCCATAATTAAAGCTGAAAATTTAGTGTATACCTACGGTCAGGGTACGCCTTTTGTTACCCATGCTGTTAATGATATTTCTTTTTCGGTAGAACGTGGTGAAATTATAGGACTTATTGGACACACAGGCTCAGGTAAATCAACTATTGTTCAGATGCTTAATGGTTTAATTAAGCCGGAAAGCGGTAGGGTTTTACTTGATGGCAAAAACATTCATACCGATTTTAAAAACCTTAAGGATGTCAGATTCCGTATTGGCTTGGTTTTTCAGTATCCTGAGTATCAGTTATTTGAAGAAACTGCATTTAAGGATATTGCATATGGCCCACGTAACATGGGCTTGAGTGATACAGATGTTAATGATAGAGTTCGATATGCTGCAAAATTAGTAGGTTTATCCGATGAACTTTTAGAAAAATCACCGTTTGATTTATCCGGCGGAGAAAAGCGTAGGGTAGCTATAGCCGGAATAATCGCAATGAAACCCGATGTTTTGGTTTTAGATGAGCCAACTGCCGGACTTGATCCTAAGGGTAGAGATATGATTTTATCACGAATAAAGGATTATCGTGATGAAACTAATGCGGCGGTTATAATTGTTTCTCATAGTATGGAGGATATGGCTAAAACGGCGGACAAACTTCTTGTTATGAATAAAGGAAAAATCGAAACGTTTGATTCTGTCTCAAACGTTTTTGATAATGCCGAAAGGTTATCTGCAATAGGTTTAGACATTCCTGAAATCACAAAAATTGCAGTTGAATTGAATAATAGAGGCTTCAATATCCCTAAAAATATTTTCACTGTTTCTGATTTGTTTGACGCTGTTGTTTCATTGAGGGGAGGTAATATGTTATGATGTCGGATATTACCTTCGGTCAGTTTATTGATACTGATTCATTTTTACACAAATTAGACCCAAGAACTAAGCTTTTAGGCTTAGTATTCTATATTGTCTTGATTTTTGTTGCGGGTAATTTCCTGAGTCTTGGGTTATTAGCCACGCTTGCATTCATTTGCATTGTTGCAACGAAAATTCCATTTAAAATGTATCTGAAAAACCTTAAAGCAATTTTACCAATTTTAATTTTTACCGCATTGCTTAATGTGTTTTATACCGATTATGGCAGAATTTTATTTGATAAGTGGATTTTTACAATTACTACAGGCGGAGTTTACCGTGCAATCTTTATGGCAGTAAGGATTATTCTTTTGATTTTGTCAAGCGCTGTCTTAAGTTATACAACTTCTCCAACATCATTGACCGGTGCTATAGAAAGCTTGCTAAAGCCATTAAAATATATAGGACTTGGTAATGCCGTGCATACAATGGCAATGACAATGACTATTGCGTTGAGATTTATTCCCACCTTGATTGAGGAAACAGAAAAAATTATGAATGCACAAAAAGCAAGAGGTGTTAATCTTGACAGTGGGAATATTATTAAGCGTGTTAAGGCTTTGTTGCCTATATTGATTCCGTTGCTTATTTCATCAGTCAGACGTGCTTATGAATTAGCTGAGGCTATGGAGTGCCGTTGTTATAACGGTGGTGAAGGTCGAACTAAGTATAGATTAATGAGCTATTCAGCCAATGATATTGCTGCAGCCGGGATTTTGATTTTTGTGTTAGTAGGTGTAATTCTACTAAATGTTTTTTATAATTTAATTATTAACTTAATTTGATGAGATTAGGTTGTGTTATAAAAGAAGAGGTTTTGTTATGCTGCGACATTTACTGACAATTAAATATGACGGCAGTAATTATTGCGGATGGCAGGTACAACCGAATGCTATTTCGGTGCAAAGTGTTGTTCAAAAAGCTCTTATCGACTTGACCGGTGAGCAAGACTTATGTGTTACCGGTTGCAGCCGTACCGATTCGGGTGTACATGCAAATATGTTTTGTCTTCATTTTGACAGTAATACTGATATTCCTGACGAAAGAATCCCGTTTGCACTAAACCAACGGTTGCCGGATGATATAGCAGCAGTCAGTTGTAAATTAGTAGCAGATGATTTTCATGCTCGGTATTCAAGTTTAGGGAAAACATATATTTACAAAATTTATAACAGTGCTTATCCTGACCCATTCAAGAATAAGTATTATCTTAGCGTTAGTCGCCATATTGATGAAATGCTATTAAACAATGCCGCCAAGTGCTTTATTGGTACATATGATTTCAAAGGTTTCTGTTCTGTTGGGTCGTCGGTCGTTGATACTGTAAGAACGGTTAGTGACTGTTCGGTTAAACGTCAGGGTGATGACGTTATTATTAGTATCACTGCAAACGGTTTTCTTTATAATATGGTTCGTATTATTGTAGGCACCTTGCTTGAGGTTAATGACGGAAAAATTTTAATTGATGAATTACCTCAAATTATTGCTTCAAAAGACCGTGAGATGGCCGGTCCTACAGCAAAACCCCACGGCCTTTATCTTGATAAAGTTCATTATAATTAGTTTTGAGTGTAATCTTTATAATTTTAAGGTGGTAAAATGGCTACTGAAAGAAAGAAAAGAAGAATAAATATTATAAAACCTAAAAAGAAATTAAAAACCGAGGATTCTAAATCTAATAATCGTTCGGTTAATACTGTTGAGCGTGAACAGAATTCGGGTCTTGAGTTGGTTAACGGTTCCAGAAAAAGACGAAAAATTGTAAGAATTGTTTCGTTGAGCGTTGC
>JAZSCC010000219.1:0-2497 GCA_045602685.1 Acutalibacteraceae bacterium
CGGATACCGTCCTTACGCAAATTTTTAACAAAATTACGGTTTTGTCGGGAAATTGAGCCGAAATCGTCAAAAATAATTCTAACCTCAACGCCTTCGTGCGCTTTTCGGCGGAGAACGTCATAAATAGCATTCCACATTTTACCGCGTGCTAAAATAAAATACTCCAGAAATATATATTTTTCGGCTGTTTCAAGCTCTTCCAACATTCTCGGTAAAAATTTTTCGCCGGGGGACAGATATTCAACCGTTGTATCGGTGTAAACAGGGTAACCTGATTCATGGTAAAGAAACTGTGACTGTCGTGCATGATGGATATCTTTAAAATGCAGGTCGGTTACAACCTGGGGGTCTTGCCAGAGGTAGGTTTTGTTCAACTTTTTCTGTTGAGCCATTCTTTTTTTGAGCAAGGGTTTGACTTTACCGTTTCCCCATAAAAAGAACAGCACTCCGCCAACTAAAGGGGTTGCCAAAATAAAGATAATCCACATCATTTTATAACTTGGGTTATCCCGTTTATTTAAAATCGCGAAAACAATCACCAATGAGGCAAGTTGAACGAAGAAATATATAACCCTTGAAATGTTGGACATATAAAGCTCAATAAGTGCCCAAACGGCAATTTGCAGCAATATAAGTAATCCGGCAGTTATAATACGACCGGGCAACGCAATACCGCGTTTATGTTCTTTTCTTTTGTTATGGATTTTACCTTTGGCCACGGTATCACCTCTTAATTATAAAAAGTAAAATAGCAAAAACAGCCGCACCCCGAATTGAATATTCCGTAAGGTCGGCTGTGTTACATTATATTATATACCAAAAATGCACAATTTGCAAGTGTTCTTGTGAAACTTAAAGCAAAGTGCAATCCAGAAGATTGAAACCGTACTCAGAACAACTGTTTATGATAAAATGTGACTTGGCGGTGTAGGTTTCGGTATCATACCCGCCGTAGTAAAAGGTCACAAGCGAAATAACCTCATACTTACCGCTTTCGGTTTCGGTAATCGATACGATTTCGTGATTCTGTGCGCCAACCTCATAGCAGGGCAGTGCTATGAATTTTTCGGGTGCATACTCAGTTTCAATTTCTGTTAAATCAAGCTGTAAACCGTAAAAGCTCTTAATAAATCCTTCGGTTAAAACCTTGCTTACGCAAATACCGTAGCCGGGCAGGTCAACCGCAAAATCCTTAAGTGAAACCGATGCGGCAATCGCCATACGTTGTGTACTTTTAAATGCATCGGTATAGCAGTAGTTTATGTTTAACATATTAAGAATTTTTGCTTCCGATGAGGTTTCAGTGAATTTATTTGTATCTTCAAGGTACGTTTCGTCATTTTCAGATGATTCTACAGTGTTTTCAGGTGTTTGTACTGCTCCGTCGGCCGCTTGGGTAGTTTGAGGCAGTTTAACCGTTAAAATATCGGCCTTAGATAATTCATCTGTCGGGGATAAGAGCATTGTAAAACAAAAAACCAATATTGAGACTAAAGCTGCCACAGTGCCGAATAATCTCTTTTGCATACTCTTACCTCCACAACATATATTAGTTTATATTATCATTATATACATTATATTGCGGAAAAGCGTATCAATGTAATTACATTTTTATTAAATTTCAGTTACAAAGTTTACAAAAGTGTAACAATGTTTTGACCGAGTTTTCGATAAAGACCTAAAAAACATTATAATGCCGGCATTTTCGGCATAATGTGTTAAACTTCAAAAGCACAGCTAATTATTAAAAGAGAGACCAACAGTTCAAAGAACCGGCGGTCTCTTTTATAATTACGGATAATATAATCAATATAAATCAATGCCCAATTGGTTAAGTAAAAGTTGTACAGCTTCGGGACTTTCTGCAAAACGCGACATTGAAACGTTAAGATTCATAAGCTTTTCGGCATCGGCACGGTTAAAGAAGTTGCCTTTTGTTTCGCCGTTGTCAACGGGGTATTCCCAATTAACCTGTGCAATGTTGTCAATAAGGCCCATAATTGCGGTTGAATATTTTATGACCTCGGTTTCCCATTTGTTGCCGTCCTCTTTTTCGGTCATATCGTGAGGATAAGTAAACTTAAGAGTTATTGTATACGGCTTTTCTGATGATTGTACCGACACGGTATAGTTTCCGAGCTCCTCCTCAGGTTGAAGTTTGGAAATAAGCGAGGTAACCGCCTCGGCATTATTAAGGTCGGGATTTTTTATATTAAAAAGTTCGCTTGAATGCTCGGTTGCTTGGGTAAGCTCTATTAGCGTTTGGTAGGTCTGCCGAGCTTCACCTGTGTTGATTATTTCCTCGTTAGGCGAGGTGATGACACCGATGACAATAATGGGTACGATAACTAAAATTACTACAATGCTTACAAAAATTGCAACAATTTTAGTTCTCTTTTTGCGCTTTTTCAGTTTAATTTCTTCGGTTAATTTAATATTAGCGTTTTCAGTTTTATTGAATATTGTTGAGTTTTCAAAATCAATGCCGTCAAATTTC
>JAZSCC010000220.1:0-5570 GCA_045602685.1 Acutalibacteraceae bacterium
ATCATCCCAACGGCGTGTTTCCTGAACGATTTTCTCGCCCTTTTCAATGGCCTCTATCTGACGTGCCGATTCAAACGCAATAGCACGCTCTATAGCCTTAAACGAGTTGATATTCTTCATCTCGGTACGGGTGCCGAACTCATCTGTGCCCCTCGGCCTTACCGAAAGGTTGACGTCGGCACGCATTGAGCCTTCCTGCATCTTACAGTCAGAAATGCCCAGATATTCAAATGTTGTTTTTAGCTTTTCGAGGTATGCGATAACCTCTTCAGCCGTCCTGAAATCAGGTTCCGAAACAATTTCTATAAGCGGAACACCGCAACGGTTATAGTCGGGGAAGGTTGCCTCGCCAAAAGCCGAGTGAACGAGCTTGCCGGCATCTTCTTCCATGTGAATTTCGTGAATTCTAATGGTTTTCTCTTTGCCCGAACGGGTTACCAAATCAACATGACCGTTTTTAGCAAACGGCAAATATAACTGTGAAATCTGATAGGCCTTGGGCAAGTCGGGATAAAAATAATTCTTACGGTCGAACTTGTTGTAACGTGTAATATCACAATTTAAAGCAAGACCTGCTTTTACGGCATATTCAAGCACTTTTTTGTTTAGAACAGGCAAAGTTCCCGGCATACCGGTGCAAACCGGACAACAGTGAGTGTTCGGTGCTCCGCCAAATTCGGTTGTACAGGAGCAGAATATCTTGGTCTTGGTGGCCAGTTCAACGTGAACTTCAAGACCCATTACTATTTCCCAATCCATCTCACTTCACCTCCGCTAAACGTTTGTGGAAATCGGTAGCGTTTTGGAAAGCGTAGCCGGCATTCAACACCTTTTGCTCGCTCAACACCTGACCGATAAGCTGTGCACCTATTGGCATACCCGATTTATCAAATCCACAGGGAACAGACAATCCCGGCAAGCCTGCAATATTAACCGAAACGGTAAAAATGTCCGAGAGATACATCTGCATCGGGTCACTTAAACTGTCGCCGATTTTCGGTGCGGTAGTCGGTGCTACAGGGCATAAAATCAAATCATATTTTTCAAAAAGTTCGTCGAACTTCTGCTTTATTACCGCCTTTACCTTTAAGGCTTTGCGATAGTAAGCATCGTAATATCCGCTTGAAAGTACAAACGTGCCCAAAAGAATTCTCTTCTTAACCTCGTCACCGAAGCCTTCGCTTCGGGTTGCATTATAAAGGTCAACCAAGCCGTCATAATCCGTTGCTCTGAAACCGTACTTTACGCCGTCAAAACGGGAAAGGTTTGAGCTTGCCTCAGCTGCGGCAATAATATAATACGTCGGAATAACATAATCAAGGAACGGTAGGCTGATTTCTTCTACAACAGCACCCTTTTCCTCTAAAACCTTAGCCACGCTCTTTACCGATTCGGCAACCTCCAAATCAAGTCCTTTGGTTTCAAAACACTCCTTCGGCAAGCCGATTTTCATGCCCTTAATATCGGTTGTGAGATTTTTTAAATACTCAGGACAACCAATGTCCAACGAAGTTCCGTCGTTTTTGTCGGCGCCACAGATTACATCCATTGTGGCAGCACAGTCGGCAACGTCCTTTGCAATAGGTCCAATTTGGTCAAGTGACGAAGCATAAGCAATGAGTCCGAAACGGGAAACGGTACCGTAAGTAGGTTTTAATCCCGTAACACCACAGTATGCGGCAGGCTGACGGATGCTTCCGCCGGTGTCCGAGCCTAAAGCAATAACGGCTTCTTTAGATGCTACTGCGGCTGCACTACCACCTGAAGAACCGCCCGGAACCTTGGTTAAATCCCACGGGTTTTTAGTTTCACCGTAGGCAGAGGTTTCAGAGGTGCTGCCCATAGCAAATTCATCCATATTTGCCTTGCCTAAAACGATTGCGCCCTCTGCCTCTAACTTTTCAACAACGGTTGCGTTATAAACAGGAGCAAAATCACCTAAAATTTTAGATGCACAAGAAGTTTTAACGCCTTTGGTGCAGATGTTGTCCTTTATGGCAAACGGAACGCCTGCCAAAGGACCTGTGAGTTCACCGGCATCAATTTTAGCCTGAACCTCCTCTGCCTTTGCCAAAGCTTCCTCACCGTTGACTGTAATATAGGCGTTTACGGCCCAGTCTGTTTTGGCAATCGAATCCAGAACGGCTTTTACAGCGTCAACAGCAGTGATTTCTTTTTTCTTTATTGCCGCACCGATTTCAAGGGCGGTCATGTTTAAAATATCCATTAATGTTCGCCCTCCTTATTCTACGGTTTTCGGCACGATGAAGGTTTCATCCGTGTGCTCGGGTGCATTCTTTAAAATTTCTGCTCTTGTATAAGACGGCACAATCTCATCCTCACGCATTACGTTAGTAATGCTGAAAACGTGTGACAGAGGCTCAACATTTTCGGTGTCAAGCTGGTTTAATATCTCCATATAATCAACGATAGCCCCTAGTTCCTTTTGCATTTTCTCGGTCGAAGCCCCATCAAGCTTAATTCTTGACAATTCAGCAACATATTCGACCAATTCTTTGGTAATCTGCACTTAATTTACCTCCCAAAATAAAATAAAAAAAAGACGCCTTATCCCTTAAAAACAGGGACGAAAGACGACTTCCGCGGTACCACCCAAATTAACAGTAAAACTGTTCACCTTAAAGAAATTAACGCTTATCTCACGGACGGTTCTAATAAGCAAGAAACACTGCTTTTCTTCCGTCAGCTCCTGACTGTTTTTCGCTTTAAATTACTTATCGGCTCACACCTGCCGCCGACTCTCTGAAAGAAATAAAAAAGCTACTCGGTCATTCAACGCTTTGTTTAAGACATTATATTCTATTATTTCCCATTTGTCAAGGATTAAACAAATTATTTTAACAAAGGAGATTTCCAAAAGCTCTCGGAAGTTAACGGAAACAGTTCTTGCCCTAACAGTAAAAAACCGCAGCAACCTGTTTTACAAAAAAGGAAGCGGTTAGCGAAAGCCAACCGCTAATTTAACCATTAACAAAATTAAACTTGAATTTATTAAAGAAGTGAGAACTGTACAACTAATGCGGAAAAAACGATTGAAACCATTGATAAAAGCTTTATCAGAATATTAATAGCAGGGCCTGCAGTATCTTTGAAAGGGTCTCCTACAGTATCGCCGACAACTGCAGCTTTATGGTTTTCTGAACCTTTTCCTTCATGAACTCCACTTTCAATATATTTCTTGGCGTTATCCCATGCGCCGCCTGAGTTTGACATAAACACCGCCATCAAAAAGCCTGAAGCCGTAGCACCTGCAAGAAGTCCGACAACACCGGTGCAACCAAGCACAAGACCAACAATAACAGGAACAACAACGGCAACTACTGTCGGAAGCACCATTTCTTTAAGGCTCGCTTTTGTGCAAATATCAACACAGCGTGCATAGTCCGCTTCGGCTTTGCCTTCCATAAGACCTTTAATCTCTTTGAACTGACGGCGAACCTCAAGCACCACGCTCTGGGCTGCCTTTCCCACAGAATTCATTGTGAGCGCAGCAAATACAAACGGTAAGCAAGCGCCAACGAAAAGACCAACAAGAACAGTCGGATTGGTTATGTTAAGATTAGCAACTTTTGCCGCACCGCCTTCAATGGTATTGACCTTATCAATATAAGATGCCATTAAAGCGAGGGCTGTGAGAGCAGCTGAGCCTATAGCAAAGCCTTTTCCTGTGGCGGCTGTTGTGTTGCCGAGTGAATCAAGCGCATCGGTTCTCTCGCGGACAGATTTGTCAAGATTTGCCATCTGAGCAATACCGCCCGCATTATCTGCAACAGGTCCGTAAGCATCGGTTGCGAGAGTAATTCCGAGGGTTGAAAGCATACCAACTGCCGCAAGAGCTATACCGTAAAGTCCCATGGAAGCACTTGTTGCACCACCCGAAACATAATAAGCAACAAGAACACAAACTGCTATAATACTTATCGGAATTAAAGTCGAGAGCATTCCGACAGAAAGACCGCTTATTATAATGGTTGCAGTGCCGGTTTCTGAGGTTGCTGCAAGTTTTCTTGTTGGCTTATAGCTGTCTGAAGTAAAATATTCCGTGGCTTGACCAATTAAAACACCGGAGATAAGACCGGCAAGAATCGCAAAATACAAAAGCCAGTTGTCCTTACCAAGTACAAAGTATACAAGCGGGAAAGAGAGTATTGCTATAAGGATGGCGGAGAAATTTGTCCCTCTTGAAAGAGCGCCTAAAAGCTGTTTCTGTGAAGCGCCCTCCTTAGTTCTGACAAAAAATGTGCCTACTATCGAACAAATAACACCAACAGCCGAAATCAACATCGGCAACATCATTGCTTCAAGTGAGTGATATGCGGCTATACCGAGCGCAGCTGCCGAGACGATAGAACCAACATAGGATTCATAAAGGTCAGCGCCCATTCCTGCAACATCGCCGACGTTATCTCCTACATTATCAGCAATTACAGCAGGATTTCTCGGGTCGTCTTCAGGTATACCTGCCTCAACCTTACCAACAAGGTCTGCGCCAACGTCAGCAGCTTTTGTGAACACGCCACCGCCAACTCTTGCAAATAAAGCCATCGATGAAGCACCCATACCGAAAGTAAGCATCGCACTTGAAATTGCTTCGTTGGATAACTTAAACACGAATTTTAACAGGATAAACCAAAGCGATATATCTAAAAGTCCAAGACCAACAACGGTAAAGCCCATAACACAACCTGCTGAAAAAGCAACCCTAAGACCTCGGTTGAGACCTTCCTGGCAGGCGTTAGCCGTTCTTGAGTTGGAAGCGGTAGCGATTTTCATTCCGACAAAACCCGAAAGGGCCGAAAAAAATCCACCTGAAACAAACGCGAACGGTACATACGGTGTTAAAAGCTTCAGAATTGCCATAACACCGAGAAGTAAAAACATTATTCCGAAAAATATCAGAACTATTCTGTACTGTCGTTTAAGGTATGCATTCGCACCCTTTTTTATTGCCGCTGATATCTTTTTCATAAGTTCATTTCCCTCAGGAAATTTTAAAACTTTTTTAGCAGTAACAACTGAGAACACGAGAGCCAACAACGCTCCGGCAAATGTTAACAGAATAAGTATTTTGTCCATCAAACCGCCTCCAAAACATTTTTTAGTGGTAATAGCAATAATAACACTTTTATTAAAAAAATCAAGTGTTTTTTAAGCATTTGTTAATACATTGTTTTAATTTTTGATTTTATATATTCAACATCTTTGTATCAGTATAGCATAAAAGCGGATAAGGTGCAAGGACTAATAATGAAATCGTGCGCTTTGCTCACGGTGAAATCAAAGGCTACGCCTTTGGTGAAACATTTTGCTAAAGCAAAATGTGAAATAAAATTCGCCTCTTAACATTTGGCGAAGCCAAATATTTCATACGCGTCCGCGTATTTCATAGTGAAGCTATTTCACTCGCCAAAAGGCGAATTTCATTAAAAAACCTCTTTACTTTCGTAAAGAGGTTTTTTCTGGGTAGTTTGAACTTAATGGCACGAATGAAATGCGCCTGAAAACTGAAGATTTTACATTAAACTTAGCCAATACCAAAATATCTAAAT
>JAZSCC010000221.1:0-3545 GCA_045602685.1 Acutalibacteraceae bacterium
GTGCCAACTCATCCAGGCCTGCTGTTTGACCGATATGCCGACCTAAATGTTTTGCCAATCTCTCACTCGCATTATTACGGCACATAGTAACCAACTGCTCTTGCTCACCGCGTTCGGGGACTGCGACAGTAACATTAGTTCCCTTTCTTTCAGAAAGCCATTTTTCCAAAAGCATTCTATCCTCAATTTCGCCGTCAACGGCTATTCTCGGCGGTATATTTTCACGCATTGAATAATATTGCATTATAAATTCACTTCGAGCATTAGCTAAATCAGAAACATCATCAATTATAAATTCTTCCCTGTCGGTTAAGTTGCCGTCAGAAAACCTGAACACCTCAAAACATGCGGCTGTTTCGGTAACCGCAAGAGCGATGATATCCTGCCTTTTATAAATTGAACTGTAAACCTTTTGCCTTTGCCCAATTCTTTCAATTGCAGATATTCGGTCACGGATAGCGGCAGCCTTTTCAAACTGCAAATTCTCAGCAGCTTTATTCATTTCCTGTTTTAAGGCTGCAACCGATTTACTAACCCCGCCCTTTAAAAAATCTACCGCTTGATGCACTGATTCACTATACTCAGATGCAGATATTTTACCGGCACAAACACCGCTACAGTTCTTAATATGAAAATTTAAACAAGGACGGTTTTTTCTGTTAATATCTCTTGGGAACACCTTACTGCAATGAGGTAAGCGGAAAATTTTCAAAACCTCATCAATAGTTTGATTAACCACAAAGCCCGATATATAAGGACCGATATACTCAGCATTCTTATCATTTTTATCAAAAGATGCCGAAATTGTCGGATACTCACCTTTTGTTATCTTAATATAATGATAACCTTTGTCATCTTTAAGTAAAATATTATATTTTGGCTTATGTTGTTTTATTAGTGAACACTCTAAAATCAAAGCCTCAAACTCACTGTCGCAAATAATATATTCAAAATCTTCAACGTTTGAGACCATTTTTTTAACCTTATCCGAGTGCTGATTACCACTTCCAAAGTACTGTGAAACTCTGTTTTTTAACCTTTTAGCCTTTCCGATATAGATAATCTCATCAGACTTACCGTGCATAATATAAACACCCGGCATCAACGGTAAATCCATTGCCTTTTTGCGAAGCCTGGTCAATCTCTCGTCGGTCATTTTTGGTCTCCTTTCTTTAAATTTTAATATGTTATGCTATTTGCTTAATTGATATGCTTTCATCCAAACACCGTGCGGTAAATATACCATACCGCAATACTGAAACCCGAGTTTTTTAAGTGCCGACTGCATAACAGTATTGTCAACGTGGGTATCTATTCTAATATTGTCTGAAAACTGCAGACAATAATCAACAGCCGTTTTCAAAACTCCCTTTACCCTGCCCGAGCCGGCAATTCTATGGATAACTCCATACGGTTTATCGTTTAACCATTGTCCGTCAATCTCAACATAAGTTGAATCAACACCTAACGACCAAAAGAAAACGCCCTCAACCGTTTCGTTTTCAGTTATAACCATCAGGCGTTGTTTTTCTATATCATCTTTTATTAAATCAGGATACGGATACCCCAAATCACCCCACTGATGCGGGTTTCCCGTTTCAGCCATGAAAACACGGGCAATCGAGTAAATCTCCATAATTCTTCTATAATCTGTTTTGACCGCTTTTCTGACTAACATAACTCACCTATTTGATAATCTTAACCTTCTTGAAAAACTTAACAACCTGCTTATTGATTACACCAACAGTAACAGCCAAAATTACAGTACCAACACCGATACTGCCGAAGCTTTTGATAAAAATAAGACACAAAGTGGCAGAAATGGCAACTACAGTACAATCAAAAATAACTTTAATATCGGAAAAATTCTTTTTAGTGACATCTGCAACGGTTTTGATTAGACCCTCTGACGGCATCGGGACAATATTGCTTGGCACGTAAAGCGCAATCCCTATTGCAATAAGAACGCTTGATATCAAAATCATAGCAATCCTGATACCTAAAATATCAGTAAACGGCAATAGACCGACAACATAGTTAGAAAATGTTGTCATCCAACCGAAAACTATACTGACACCTACTTGTAAAAGGTTTTTTAATTCAAAATTTTTACGCAGAATCAGTATTTGGATAACAACTAATAATGATTGAAAAATCATTGTACCGAGTCCCATTTCAAGACCGGTAATTTTAGTCATAGTATAAGGAATTGCACTGACCGGTGAAACACCGAAGTTTGAGTTGACCGCAAAACCGATACCCAAAGTTACAATAAAGAGTCCCAAAACATATTTAATAATTCTCTGTACTGAATTTTCCATTAATATCTCCATTTATTTAAAACACAAAATATAAATCTAATTAAACTATCTTTTGAGTAGTACAACCGTTTCGTCTGTGATTTGTTTAGGTCGGCAAATATTAAGAAACTGTTCTTCCGTTATTTCTTGCAACCCTTTTTCTTTTCGTTGCTTGTTAATATGTTCAAGTTGCAATTTCATCAAACGGTCTTGTTCTTCTTTGCCGTATTCTTCCACAACAACGATATTGCCGTTTTCATCTGCCCTTTCTTTGAGCAAATCTCTTTCGGGTAGTTCATCTTCTGGACTGTAACCGTTAAAATTACCATTTTCATCAAGTATATCGGGGTAATTATCCCACACGGTTACATCAGTTTTTAAACCGTTATTTGTGAATACTGGTATTTTAAAATGAATAGTTTTCAAATATCCCATATCTCTTTTATCAGGGAATATTTCAATACTATCAACAAGCAGATTTGCAAGTTGTTTTTGTGCTTTTGGCGAAAGTTCATCAAAGCAACAACCAAACTCAATAATCATATTCATAGCATCGGTTTTGCTCTTTTTGGTAGCAACAACATCATTGATTTTTGTTTGTGCTACATAGATAAGGCTTTCTATTTCATCTAACTGGTCATAGATTTTATCAAGTTGCTTTGTATAGTTTTGAAACTTGCGGTCATAGTGTTTATCAGTAACATCAAGATTGCTTTGTTCGGTCTCATATTTGTTTTGAATACTAATAAGTTCTTTTTGCCTTTTCAAAAGACCATCAAGTTTATTTTGAACTTCGCTTACATCAAACTCTTCATTAAGTCTTTGGGTTAAAGAGTCAATGATTTCAGGAGTTAAAAAACACAATGCTATTGCCTTGCAAAACTCATCTTCAATTTCTTTACAATTATATTGTTTAGAGTGCTTACAATCAATGCCAGTTGTTTTTTTACTTTGTCTGCATTTATAGGCATACGAAACTTTGTAAAATGTTCCATCGGGTTTCTTTTTGCGATTTGGCACACCATACAATTTGCTTTCGCAACTCGGACATTTAATCAAGCCAGAAAGAACATACTCGTGGTCTTTTTCCAGTTTTTCTTTGCGAACTCCTGTTTCAATTCGTTTTTTGTGTGCACTGTTCCACAGTTCTTCGGTAACGATTGCTTTATGTATGCCATCAACCATTATAATATTGTCAATATTGGTTTCCTTAACGATATGAGTTCTACCACTATCGCCATCAAC